>JAFMFM010000055.1 GCA_017856115.1 Actinomycetota bacterium
GCTGCCGTTATGGCGGTGGCACTCGTTGCCTCGCTGAGTCAGGTGGCGCCAACCAACGCCGCGTCCAAGGCGAACAATCTGGTAATTCTCGTCGGCGAGAAGGACTCTGGATGGTGTGCACAGGACTCACCAGGTCTCGACCAAATTCTCATGAAGAATTCTGTTGCCGAGACGCTGACAATCCTGAACGATCAAGGGAAGGTCGTTCCCTACCTTGCTAAGTCCGTCACGTCGTCGGCCGACAAGAAGACGTGGGATATCACGCTACGTGAAGGCATCTTTTTCCACGACGGTGAGGAGTTGACTGCAGCGACGGTGGTCGCAAACGTTGCAGCACTCCTTGGACTCACTGTTACTCCCAGCCTGCCCGCAGTCGCCTGGCAGGACCTCTTTGGCGGCGTAACATCACTTGCGGCGTTCAGTCAGAAGGTGGTGGTGACCGGGAAGTACTCGGTGCGTTTCAATTTGCCTGCCGCTCGCCCTGACGTACCCAGCTCGCTGTACGGCAGTGGAAGACCCGTGCTTCTCTCTTCAGCCACACTGAAGAGCCCTAAGTGCGGTACGACCGTCGCGTATGGCACCGGACCGTTTAAGGTGAAGTCGAAGGGCACGGACCAGTTCACCACCGTGCTTGAGGCCCACCCAAACTACTGGCGCAAGGCTGCTGATGGTTCGAAACTGCCGAAGGCCAAGACCGTGACTTTCAAGGTCGTGCAAGATGGTGCGCAACGCACTAACGCACTACGTCAGGGGTCTGCCGACATAGCGACGTTCGGTGCGGCATCGGGGCCGCAGATCAACCTCATGAAGACGCTGAGGAACCAGATCACCGTCTACCAAGGTGCAAGAGACACGACGTGGGCTGCACATCTCAATACCATGGCGGAACCGTTCAACAACAAGAACGCACGTCTTGCCGTGTCTTATGCAATTGACCGCAATGCTTATGTGCAGGTGATGACCAAGGGCAACGCCGATCCAGCAACCTCCTTTGGTAAGTCATACCACCCGTACTATGTGGCCAAGAGCGGGGTCTCGTCGAACCTGAAGAAGGCGCGAGAGTATGTCGCGGCATACAAGAAGGACACGGGGAAGGACCTCACCGTCGTCATTCCGATTACCGACACTGCGGAATCGCTGAAGTCGAATACCACTATCGGAAAGATGCTGGCGAAGGCAGGGATTAAGTACACCCTCATGCCACCGGTGACATCAACTCAGTACATCCTGCGTGGGTTTGCACTACGGCAACAGTGGTCAATCTTTAACGTCACTGCTGGACGAGATGCATCGTTCGCCACCCTGTTTTCGACGAAAACGGATCTTGAACTCTCCGGATTCCGTTTCACCAATCCGTCTCTCGCGCAATGCTTTACGAATGCCCGTGCGGCTGGCAGCACTCCGGCGTTTCGTGCATGCGCCAAAGTCATCCACAACGAGAGCTATTGGGTGCCGATCTATACCGAGGGCGGATTCGTCGCTGTGCGGCGCGGCGTGACCGGTATCGGTGCCACCCCGCTGCCCGGAGGTGGCCGCCGCCCAGTAGTCGGTCTCTCGGGATTTGACTTTGCGTCGGTGACTGTCAACGGATAGGACCATCTGAACGTCAGATAGAGCGTCCCTGGTCGGCTTCTTGTGAGGTCGACCAGGGACGCTTCTTCTATGTCCGACGCAGGTAATGCTGGCGGCCGCTTCGAGAGCTGTTGAGTCGGATGTGAATTTGCTTATCGTGTCAAACTGTGAAAACCTGAAGGTTCAATGAAGTCTCGCGTGATTCTTTCGGTTCTTGCTCGGTTTGTCACCGTGCTCATACTCGTGACATTTGCAATCACGTTTCTCGTCAGAATCCTGCCCGGCGATCCGGTGAGTACGCTCATACCGTTTGCAACGGAGGAACAGCGAGCTGAGCTCAGCGCAGAATTAGGTCTCGATGTCAACATTCTCCAGTACTACATGCGTTGGCTCGGCGACTTCGTTTCCGGTGACCTCGGCAACTACTACGCCTCGACGGGGGATGGAGGTGGCGTGTCGGTCTCGGCAATGTTGGGAGAGACCCTGCCTCGCAGCATTCTCCTAATGGTGTACGTGATGTTATTTTCCCTGATTCTGTCGATACCGCTCGGAATCTTCATGGCGTATCGGGCCGAGTCACGTGCTGATCGAACGATAAGCAATGCGCTGTTCGGGCTGGCTTCAATCCCAAACTTTGCGATCGGACTCGGCCTGGCATTCGTCGTCGGAGTAAAGTTAAATTGGCTGCCCGTTCTCGGCTACGTGCCGCTCACCGAAAGTGCTTCGGAGCACTTCCGATCAATGGTCCTTCCGACTTTAAGCCTGTCCGTCGGCCTCGTCGCCACGTTCAGCAGACTTCTCCGAGTTGACACCATTGCCACTTTGAAGGAGGACTTCGTGACGATGGCGTCATCTAAAGGACTCACGAATAGCTGGATTCTGTGGAGACATGTCTTTCGCCCCTCGAGTACGACGCTGCTCACCTCTGCTGCCCTGAATATGGGCTCGCTCATTGGGGGTGCTGTAATTATTGAGACGGTATTCGCTCTTAATGGGTTCGGAATGCTCCTCACCGCATCAATCGCAACTCGCCAGTACCTTGCGATTCAGTCACTTGTTGCGTTGGTAGCGGTCTTCTTCATGCTTTTCAATCTTCTCGTCGATCTCCTGTACGCGGTGGTCGATCCGCGAGTGGCGAGTCATCGTGGCGCGTAACAATCGTCAGCCAGTAGGCCTGTATCTCGCATCTGGCTGGATGGCGCTCTGCGTTCTCGCAGCAATCTTCGGAGATCTCTTGCCGTTGCCGAAATGGGATGATTACGACTTTGAGAATCTTGCCGCACCAGTGTTCACGCCTGGTCACATCCTCGGTACGGACTACGACGGCTACGACGTTCTCTCGGGCATCATCCACGGAGCTCGCACATCATTGGGAATTGCGGTTACTGCAGTGTTGTTGGGTGCGCTCATCGGTGGAGCACTGGGCATTATCGCCGCTTACCGACGTGGCTGGGTTGACTCGGTGCTCTCCATGTACTTCAATGTCTCACTAGCAATTCCGACGATTGTGCTAACGCTGGTACTCGTCGCGGTATTCTCCAGCGCCGACATAGAGAATCCCTCTGGTTCATTGCCCAGGGAACTAATTCTGATTGTTTCACTGACCTTCGTTGTAATTCCAGTGCTTGGCCGAATTGCACGTGCTTCGGCACTCACGTGGACAGGACGCGATTTTGTGCTCGTTGCGGAGTCAATTGGAATGAAACGTCGTTCAATTCTCTTGACGCATATCGTGCCAAACGTGCTCCCATCGTTGATGAGTATCGGATTCCTCGCGGCTGGCGTGGTAATTGTCGTCGAGGGTGGACTGGCGATCTTGGGTGTGGGTACCAACCCCGGGGCAAGTTGGGGTTCGATGCTCGCGAAGAATCGTGGGGAGCTCTCAATCATTCCCCATACAACGCTGATTCCGGCCGCCGTCATCGCCCTAACGGTGATGGCCCTCAACTACTTCGGTGACTATGTACGGCTTCGCATTGACGATCGCGAATCGCGCATATGACCGACTTGTTCTCGCTCAGGGACCTCAAGGTCACCTTCGCTACGAAGCGTGGCACGCTTAACGCCGTACGTGGGGTCACCCTTCACGTTGCCGAGGGCGAGTGCCTCGGTATCGTCGGCGAGTCTGGCTCGGGCAAGACCGTCATGTGGCGTGCCGCGATGGGCCTCTTGCGTGGAAAGCGAGTCACGCGTGGAGGTAGCGTCACACTCAACGGCACCGAACTTCTCACTATGACCGCCAAGGAAGTTCGCCAGTTGTGGGGCACTCAGATTGCGATGGTGTTCCAAGATCCGATGACTGCACTCAATCCCGTGCGTCGGATTGGTTCACAGTTCTCCGAGGCGCTCATTAAGCGTCTCGGGATGTCAAAAGACGATGCCGCCGCTCGAACACTGGAGTTGCTCAGGTTGGTGCGCATGCCCGAACCAGAAAGGTTGGTGCGTAAGTATCCGCATCAACTATCCGGCGGTATGCGACAGCGAGTCATGATTGCAATGGCAATCGCCTGCAATCCAAAGGTGCTGTTGGCCGACGAACCAACCACGGCACTCGATGTCACGGTGCAAGCCCAGGTGCTCGAGCTCCTCAGTGATCTTCGCGAAAAGCTCGGTATGGCAATGGTCATCGTCACCCACGACCTCGGCATCGTTGCAGGTCACAGTGACCGCATCGCCGTGCTCTATGCCGGAGAAGTCGTCGAATTGGCGACCACAGCCGCACTGTTCGCAAACACCCGAATGCCGTACACCGAGGCACTGCTCAATTCGATTCCCAAACTCACCGATACTTCGGGCACTCGCATGCGGGCTATTCCTGGATCGCCACCCGACCCAGTATCCGTCACAACAGGATGTTTCTTCGCCCCTCGTTGCAATTACGCAACCGATCGTTGCCGAAACGAGCATCCTGAACTGGTCGACGGCGGTGACGGCCATTTGTATCGCTGTTTCTTCCCGCTCGGAAAGGGAAAGTAGGCGATCATGGCGGGTACCGGTAAGGCTCATCTGCGCTCGGAGACCGATGGATTGCTGCGGGTGGAAAATCTCGTGGTCGAGTACAAGTCGCCGGGTGGAGGAGCCGTGCGAGCGGTTTCGGATGTCAGCTTTGACATCGTCGCGGGTGAGACCGTATCGGTGGTCGGTGAGTCCGGCTGTGGTAAGTCAACGTTGGCTAAGGGCGTGATGCAACTCGTGCCCACGGCTTCCGGCACCGTCGCTCTCAACGGAACCGATCTGACGAAGCTGAAGGGCGAGGCATTACGGCGCGCCCGGCCGAACATCCAGATGATTTTTCAAGACTCAATCTCGTCACTTGACCCGCACCTCAAAGTACGAGCGCTAGTCGAACAGCCCTTGAAAGTGTGGGGACGCGGCACCGACGAAGAACGACGTCAGAAGGTTGATGAACTGTTGCGATCGGTGAATCTCGACCCCGAGATTGTCGGCGATCGCAAGCCCGCCGAATTCTCAGGTGGTCAATGCCAGCGCATCAGCATCGCTCGAGCTCTGTCGATTGAGCCGCAAGTCCTTGTCTGTGATGAACCCGTTTCATCTTTGGATGTGAGCATCCAGTCGCAGATTCTCAACATCATTCAAGATATGAAGAAGCGATACGGATTGTCGTTGCTTTTCATCTCGCACGATTTATCAGTGGTGCGAGCAATCAGTGATCGCATTGTCGTGATGTATCTCGGCAAAATCTGTGAAGTTTCCACGCCCGACAAGCTTGCGTCGGCACCCGCACACCACTACACACACGCTCTCGTGTCGGCAGTGCCAGTGCCCGACCCGAAACTTGGTCGCCGAAAAGCGATCTTGCAGGGGGAACCTCCGTCACCGACCAACCCGCCGTCGGGTTGTCGTTTCCGCACTCGCTGCCCAGCCGCGACCGAGAAATGTGCCGCCGAAGAACCGCAGTTGCGCGAGGTATCGCCCGGTCAGTTCGTCGCGTGTCATCACCCGCGCGCGTAAGTACGTCGCGGGAGATTCTGCAGCTTATGAACGGTTGCTGAACCGATTCACCGCACCCCATGCGCTGGCGGTGGTCATGCCAGCAAGGCACATCTTGATGATGTCACCCAGCAAGAAAGGAGCAACTCCTAACTCGATGGCGTTGCGCTCGCCGGTGGCAATCGGAATGCCAAGTTCGATGGAGAGCCACGTCGCACCGCAGATGTAGATCACAATTGAGCCGAGGGCCATCGAAGACAACGATGTGAGAATGTTGCGATCTTGTCGATACTCAGCGAGGCGACCAACGATGCCCGCGGCGGCAATAAACCCGACAAAGTAGCCCATGGTCGCTCCGGTGGCCGCTTCCCATCCGCCGGCTCCAGCGGCGTAGAAGGGCAGCCCGATCATGCCAAGCAGCCAATAGACCAGTTGGCTGGCGGCACCGCGTTTCGCCCCGAGGGCGGCCCCGGCGAGCAAGACGGCCATAGTTTGACCCGTGACTGGGACTGGGGTGAACCCGAGGGGAATACGAATCTGTGCTGCTGCCGCCGTCAGCAGGGCAAAGGAGCTGAGTAGCACTGATTCGCGCAGCCACGCTGGGCGGCGTTCTCGGGATCCGAGGTGACCCCATCGGGGGACAATTACGTCAATGAGGACAGAACTCTGGAGGGTCGGCATGTGCCGAGAGTAGCGGAATTTCTGCATTTCTTTGCCCAGTCGGAGTACGCCGAGCGCAACAAGCGATGTTGAGGGGTGCACTTGAGTGGGACGACGAG
>JAFMFM010000056.1 GCA_017856115.1 Actinomycetota bacterium
TACTGATGTTGACACACGACGGCGATGGTGCGTTCGGGCTCGTCATCTCGCGTCCCACCGAGGTGGACTCGGTCGGAATCGAAGCTGCGCTCGACGATTGGATTGCACACACCTCCGCACCATCGGTGTTTTTTGAGGGTGGGCCGGTGCAGCAGAACTCCATCATCGGTTTGGCACGGTTTGCAGACGACCACGAGCGTTCCTGGACCAGCACGGTGGGCGGCGGTCTGCACACCGTGGATCTAAACAGCGACGCCGTGAACGCAAACGAGTGTTCTGCACTTCGACTCTTCGTCGGATATTCCGGATGGGGTGCGGCCCAATTGGATGGCGAGTTGGCGGAAGACCACTGGTATGTGCTCGATGCACATCCCGACGACGCATTCGACGACGAGCCCGAGACCTTGTGGCGCCGAGTGCTCGAACGAGATCCACTGCATCGCACTTGGGTACGCGAGTTCCCGGACGACCCCAATCTCAACTAGATGAACTTCCGGCGAGCCGGTCGGTGAATCGCTACGGCGCCACCAACCGTGTCAACCGTCAGGAAAATCGTGGAGACCGTCAGAGAATCTGGGACAAGAACTTCTTGGTTCGCTCTTCACGTGGAGCGCTGAAGAACTGGTCGGGTGTACCGACCTCCACGATCTCGCCCGACTCCATGAAGACCAGCCGGTCGGCAACTTCGCGGGCAAAGCCCATTTCGTGGGTCACCACGATCATGGTCATGCCCGAGTTGGCGAGTTCTTTCATTACGTCGAGCACTTCCTTGATCATCTCAGGGTCGAGCGCCGAGGTGGGTTCGTCGAACAACATGATCTTGGGCTCCATCGCCAACGCCCGCGCGATGGCCACGCGCTGCTGCTGGCCACCGGAGAGCTGGCCCGGAAACTTGGCCGCCTGTTCGGGAATGCCCACCCGCTCGAGAAGTTCCATTGCCTTTGCCAGGGCATCCGCCTTGGGCTTCTTGCGCACCCACACGGGGGCAAGGGTGATGTTGTCGAGCACCGTGAGATGCGGGAAGAGGTTGAACTGCTGGAAGACCATGCCAACTTCCGAGCGGATTTTTTCGATGTTGCGCAGGTCATTGGTGAGCTCCACGCCGTCGACCACGATCGATCCCTCCTGGTGCGCCTCCAGGCGATTGATGCATCGAATGAGCGTGGACTTGCCCGAACCCGACGGGCCGAGTACCACCAGCACTTCGCGATCCTTCACCGTGAGATCCACGCCGCGCAACGCCTGGAAGTCGCCGAACCACTTCTTCACACCACGACAGACGATGACATCGTTGCGAGAAGCGAGTTCTGTTGTGAGTGACTGATCGGCGATGGACATGATGATTGCTCCTCTGTGTTTGTTACCGAACGCGGCCCGCTTCGAGTTTTTTCTCGAGCGATTGTGCCGATTTGGACATGGAATACGTGAATACGAAGTACACCAGCGCAACGAACAGCAGCGCCGGGCGCTTCTGGCCGAGGAAATCGGGCTGATTCGGAATGGTGGAATTCGCAATCCGCAGGATGTCGAAGCCGCCGACGATGGCGATCAGCGACGTTTCCTTGAACGTGGCGATGGCTTGTCCGACGAGGTTGGGAATGGCAACACGGAGTGCCTGCGGCAGGGTGATGAACACGGTTCGCTGCACCGTGGTGAGCCCAAGTGCGTCGGAGGCGTCGAACTGTCCCCTGCGCACGCTCTGTAGGCCACCGCGCAGGTTTTCGGCCATGTACGCGGCGGAGAACAGTGTGTAACCGGTGAACACCGCCGCCAGGTCGCTGATGCCCATGCCGCGTGGCAGGAACAGCGGCAACATGATGGAGAAGAAGAACAACACCGTGATGAGCGGAACCCCGCGCACCACCTCGACGAAGCCCGTCGACAGCACCCGGAAGATCGGCAGTTTCGACGTTCGCGCCAGCGACAACAGCACGCCCAGCGGGAAGGATGCAAGCATCACGTAGTACGCGATCGTGATGGTGAGCACCAACCCACCGATGAACGGCGGTGCACTGATCACGAGCGTGGATGGCGTGTTGATCGCGGTGATCAGCCAGTGCAGTACCACCATGAGTCCGATCCATCCACCGGAGAGTCGTAGCCGGGCCCTTCGCTCGCCGGCGAACGTGGGCACCAGCAGCACCGCGATGGCAAGCAGCACGAAACTGATTCGTACTTTCTGCAGCATTCCATACCAGCCCGCGAAGCCGGCCACCCAGTGCAGGAGTGCAAAACCCACCAGCAGCGCTCCAACCACCCTGGCCAGATCCTCGCGACCGGGTCGGGCAAGCACGTAGAGCACGGCGCCTCCGCCGAGCGCGAATGCCGCTGCAATCGGCACGTCCACCGACCAGATACGCGACCAGTCAAAGGCAGGGTCGCGCAACACGAGAAACAACACGAATGCCGGGCCGACCACCCACCAGGCGATGAGTGCAATCTTCAGTTGTTTGCGAATACGAACCGCAATGGCACGACCCGCGAAGAAGGTCGAGACGAGAACGGCAAACAGCACCGTCCAGGGCATCTTGGTGCTCGATGCGATGGTGACTCCTCGTTCCACCGCAATCGCTCCGTCGATGAACGAATGTTTACCGAACGGAACCAACCACACCACCGCCATCGCAAGTCCGGAGACCGCCACGAGCAGACGACCGAAGCCAACATTGCGCTCCCCTGCCCGCGGTACCAGGCGCCCCGCAGCCAACCCACCCACCACGAGCACGCCGCCAATCGCGAACATGCTGGTGCGCACGACCGACGGCGTCGTACCCGGCGTAACGAGGCCGCAGATCAGCGCAAAGCAACCAAACCCGACCAGCGTCGTCAAGAGGCGCCGGAAACCGATCATCGGTCGCACGTTCCACGTTGCGAACGACAAGCCCACAGCAAAGAAGAGCGCACCGGCCGACACCCAGATGCGAACGAACTGACCCGTTGGATAGTTGTAGGCCATCAGCAGACGAAGGTTCGTGGCGACCGACTCCCAATTCGATTCCTCGGCGAACGCCTGACCGAGGAGCCACCGCAGGAGTCCGAGGATGATCAACGAAAAGACCACGGTCTGTGCGGAGTTGCCAACCGACGAGAACAGATTTTCTCGAACCCATCGCACGGGGGTATTCCGAGTGCTCACGTCATCGCTCCACGATTGCGAGTCGGCGGTTGATGTAGTTGACGATCGAAGAAATCGTGAGCGAACAGGCAAGGAAGAACATCATGTAAATGCTGAACACCGCCAGCGTCTGGGAGTTCTTGTTGTACACGGTTTGTCCCACCTGGACGATCTCCGAGAATCCCACGGCGATACCCAGCGAGGTGTTCTTGGTGAGGTTGAGGTACTGGTTGCCGAGCGGTGGCATGATCACCCGGAAGGCTTGCGGCAAGATCACCTTGCGCAGCGCCTGACCACGGCTAAGGCCAAGCGCCGCCGCCGCCTCACCTTGACCCGTCGGCACCGCGAGAATGCCACCTCGCACCACCTCGGCGATGAATGCCGACGTGTAGAACACCAATCCGAAGAACAGCGATGCGTAGAACACGGTCATCGTCAGACCGGTAGTGCCGTAGTTGACGAAGCGTCCGGTCGACAGTGTGGGGCGCATCGCGTCGAGTGGACGCGTGCCCCTGCCATCACCGAATTTGTCGCTCAACACCCCGAAGAAGTCGCGACCCGAGTTGATGAGCCAACTCGAAAGTCCGGGCCATACCCGCAACACGATGAACGCCGCAACGATGGCCACCAGGGCGATGAACAGCAGTCGAAACCAGTCGTCATCGGTGAGCTTTGCGAGTCCGGCTGGTGTGCGACGACTTTGCAGGAATGCACGTACCCGCAACGCGCCGACACCGACGGCCAACGCTGCGAGCCCAACCTGCACCACAACCTGCGGAATCGAACCCCAGGCACTCTCCAATGACGCAAAGACCCCGCGAAGAAATGCCATCGGCGCATTTGCGAACCAACTCACCACGAGCGCCGCAACGACGAGTGCGGTGGTGATCGAACCCACGTGCTGGTTTCCACCGAGGCGCTCTTGACGGGCGACCAGGCGTCGCCGAACGAACCAGATACCGACGGACAACAGCAGGAACAGGGAAAGAAACTGGTAGAAGCCATCGGCCAGAAAGACGCGCGGAATCGAAATACCCTTCTGCGACACGATCACCCAGCCCTTGATCGGGCCGGTGTCGGGAGTGAGGGCGCCGATCGACCCGAGAATCGCCAACCACAGGATGATTTGCACGAGGATCGGCACGTTTCGCAACATCTCCACGTAGACGGAGGAGGCGCGTCGTGCAACGTAGTTCTTTGACAGGCGCGATACGCCGACGATCACACCGATGATCGTCGCAAAGATGATTCCGGCGATTGCAACGCGGAAGGTGTTTGCCATTCCCACCCACAAGGCACGACTCATCGTGAGTCGACGTTCGGGAGAATCGACGGTTTGTATGCCTTCCCCAAGTTGGAAATTGGCCGGATCGTCGAACCAGTCGTACCCAACAGGAATTCCCCTGGCCGAGAGGTTGCTACGGGCCTGTGTGATGAGGAACCAGAACGCCGCCAACACCGTGAACAGCACGGCAACTTGAACGGTCCACTTGATCAGCGTCGTATTGCGCCAGAACGGTGGGCGGCGCTGACTGTCAGCGGCGAGGGAAGTTGCGTGCGTTGTGGACGTCACCGTTGCCCGAGCCCTCCCGACCCATGTACCAAGTCAATGTATGTCACGCGATGTGTCCCGCGCTCTGAGTGCCCGCCTCGCGAGCGCTGCCGAGTACGGGAAGAGCGCCGCCCCGGTCGGATCCGAAGACCCGGCCAGAGCGACGCTCTCCGTAAAGAGTGTCGCTGAAACTCAGCGAGCCGGCGGGGCGTACATCAAGCCACCGTCAGTCCACAATGCGTTGGCCGAGCCAGTGCGCACGAGTCCCACCGGGGTGAGGTTACGGTCCCAGATTTCCTGGTAGTTGCCCACCTGGGAAATCACGTTGTAGAACGCGTCAGCCGACAGACCCATGACGGTCTGCAGTTCGCCTTCGCCACCCATGAGACGGACCATCTCCGGTCCGAAATCACCAGCGAGCGCTGCATCGACGTCACCCGAGGTGACACCGGATTCGTCGGCGATGAGCGTCACGTAGACGGTCCAGTTGACGACGTCAGCCCACTCGGAATCGTTCTGGCCGTACACCGGACCGAGCGGTTCCTTGGAGATCGGCGTAGCGGGGAAGATAACCCACTCCTCGCCTGCAGGCTGCTGGACGGACTTGCGTCCCACGAGGCCCGAACCATCCGTCGTGATCACGTCACAGGTGCCGGCGATGAACGCCTCGGTGACCTGGTCGTAGTCCTCGAACGTGGTGAGGGTGATGGTGATGCCCAGTTCGGATGCGAGTTCGGAGATGTTGGTCTCCGTCGTCGTACCGGCGTTGGTGCACACCACGGCTCCGTCAATTTCGTCCGCCTTCGACGCCGAGGTGAATCCGTCGCTTGCGCGACCCATCAACTGCTGACCGTCGTAGTAGGTGGTGGGACCGAAGTCCATGCCCACGTCGCTGTCACGGCTCTGGGTCCAGGTGGTGTTGCGCATCAGCACGTCGACGGCACCGGTCTGCACCGCTGTGAAGCGCTCTGCAGCGGTCAGTGAGACGAACTCGACGGCGTTGGCGTCACCAAGTACCGCTGCGGCTACTGCTCGGCAGTAGTCGGCATCGATGCCTTGCATCGAACCATCGGCCTGGGTGTACGAGAATGCGACTGCTGCGCCCGACACACCGCAACGCAGAACGCCGCGCTCTTGCACTGCTGCAAGGATGCCACCTTCCGTTGCCGACAATTCCACTTCTTCTGCTGTTGCAGCCGTCGTCTCGCTCGAGGTGTCGGCAGCGTCATCGCTTCCGCCACAGGCCGCCAAGACGATCGTCGACACAGCGACAATTCCTAGGACGCGCTTTCGTAGGCGCGAACCACTGAGTTTCATGTGTACATTCCCCCATTTGTTGGTTGAAGGGACAGAGCGTGCCCCGACGCGACGCCGAGACCCACTTTCGGCCTGCGGCGCTGTCGGAACGGTAACACGACCCGCCTCTGCCCCACCCGGAGTCAGAGGGTTGGTAACAGAGTTGTTACAAA
>JAFMFM010000057.1 GCA_017856115.1 Actinomycetota bacterium
ATGGTTCGCCTGCCGACGTCATCTAGTCTTCGGCGTAGAACCATGACCATCAACGTTCGCGACGTGGCATTCGTGCGATTCACTGCGCCGGACCTTGACGTTATGGAAAGATTTGCCACTACCTTCGGATTGCAGCGCGCCGCCCGCGACGAGCACACCCTGTATATGCGGGGTACCGACGACGACGGCTACGTACATGTGACTCATCGTGCCGAGCAGCCCGGCTTTGCTGGCGTGGCATTTCTTGCCGACTCGGAGCGCGACCTCGATATTCTCACGCGTGAGCACAACTTTTCGCCCGTGCGCGATCTCGACGGACCAGGTGGCGGGCGAGTCGTGCATGCTGTCGACCCCAACGGTCATCATGTGGAAGTGATTGCCAATCGCGGATCACTTGGAATCCTGCCCAGCCCCGTTCCCGCACTTCGTAATGCAGCCGGTGCTTCAGAGCGCACCGGAGCAGCCGTGCGACTGGATGTCGGCGCCTCGCACGTGAAGCGTTTGGGGCATTGCGTGCTGGACGTGCTGGATTTTCGCGCGAGTGAAACGTGGTACAAGGAGCGTCTCGGGATGGTGACGTCCGACGAGATTGCACTCGATGAGAGCACCGCCATTGGTGCATTCCTGCGCTGCAACCGAGGTGAGGATTTCGTGGATCATCACACGTTGTTTCTCATCGGGTCGGGCAAGGCGGCATTCAACCATGCGGCGTTCGAAGTCGCCGACTTAGATGACCTCATGCGCGGCAATACGTATTTGACAAACGCCGGATATACGCACCAGTGGGGCATTGGTCGCCACATTTTGGGAAGTCAGATATACGACTACTGGCTCGATCCTTGGGGACACATGGTGGAACATTGGACCGACGGTGATCTGTTCAACCATGACACGCCGCCAAATAGGGCGTCCCTTGGGGATTTGATTGGTTCACAGTGGGGCCCCACCCACGGCGGACCACCGAAGTAATCCATCGACGCGTAGTAGGTCACACGTATTCGTGAAGAGTCTCTAATGGCTGTTCGAACTGCGGATTACTGCTTCGGTAACGGCAACCGCGTTGAACATCGATGCCAGCTGAGTGCGATTGTGGAGACCCGAACGAGACAGCATTGCACTGACTCGGTTCTTTACTGACTGGGTGGAAGTGAATACAACCTGACTAATGTTTTCATCTCGCATTCCGAGCGATAAAAGCCTGAGTATCTGACGATCGGTTGCGTCGACTGCAGTATCTTCCCACGCCCAATTCGGCTCGAAAGCGGGGATCGTTGGATAGCTGGAAGTCTCAGTAATGGATTCGAAGCGCCGGGAACCAGTCTTGAAATTCGCCAAATTGCATAGATTGCCAATCCATTCAGTTGTGGGAACGCTGCAGTCAATGAAGTCACAAAATCCGAAGTGGGCCAGTTCTGTCTTGAAGACATCATCCGGCTCGACGGTGGCAATGACCAGCTGAGTCTCGATGTCGCCAGCGTGCCGGAGAGTTTCCCGTATGAGAGGTGACAGGGAAATCCAAGCGCTATCGAGAAGAATGAGATTCTTTACAGACGGCTTAAAGCTCCGAAGGAGCGATGCTGGTGCTGAAAGAAAGTCGAAAGATGCAATGGTGCAGTCTGGTTTAGTGGCCTCGGCGATTTCAGTGAAATCAGGGTATTCCTTGGTGATGAGACGATCAATCAGAAGGTTCACGCGCGCGTACAAATTCGTGTCGTGTGTTTGCTTCTTTGCATGGCTCAAACCTAAGGATGATGCGATTCGCGCGCTTAGAACGTAAGTAACTAATTTTGCAAATCCTGAACATACGGTTCGACAGTTGTAGGTCGAGATTGTGTCGCTCTATGGCGAGTTGCTACCTGATGAAGAACAATCGCTTCATCAGGTGATCCAATTGAGCGGTGCTGGGCCAAACTGCAGCCGTCCTGCCTTACATCTTTGATGCTTTCTGGGCTGGGTTCTTTGGGCGCTCCAGTGCTTCAATAATTTGTGCTGTTAACAACTTGTCGGTGTACTGCACCGCCAACTGTGTTCGATTATTCGAGCCAGATCGTTTCAGCATGATGCCGATACGATTCTTGATTGCTTGAACGGAATAGTGGAGGGCTTCGGCGATGTCTTGGTCACGAAATCCGATAGTTATCAGTTCAAGAATTGCAACGTCAGTAAGATCTTGGGGCACTGTGGTGATGTCCACCGAGCGTTTTGGGCGCGGTACACGACGCCATAAGACATCGCTGTTGAGTGCCGAGGTTCCGTTGTGAATCTCCCGAAATCTAACGAGGAGTTCGGCCGTAGAGGAGCGTAGATCCACTACGTCAAACATTCCTTTATGGGCTGCTTTCACCTTCAATACGTCATCAATCGAGTCTCCGGCGACCACACGTCGCGCCCCGGAGAACCCACTTTTGTCGATGAGCGACTCCAGTTGTGACGCAACGACTAGCCAGCTTGGATCCACCACGACAATGTTGGGTCGAAGTTCCTGAAGTGTGGCGGAAATTTGCCTCGGCGAGTCGAACGCCTCAAATACTCCAGTCGACACAGCTTGTTGATTGGCAAGAGATCGAAAATCAGGGACGGCAGGTGCAACAAGGGAGTCGAATGCGATTCGAATACGTTCAGTCATCTCATCACCAGGTGAGGTAGCCGGCTAAGGCATACCGTAATTGACTCGCTTGTAGATTTGTAGCGCCACTATGTCAAGGTACTTCTCTCAAAATTAGACAAAAGTACTATCGCGATATTTCTGTAGCGCTGTGCCGAGGCGGTATGGATGTTCGGCCTGCTAGGGGAACACGCTCGGTACGTTTTAGCGATGCCTCAGGCCGACGCATTCAAGCGAGTGCTTGGACTGCCGCAGGTGACGATGAGTGGCATAGCCGTCATCATTGGTGCAGGAATCTTTGTTCTGCTTGGTCCCGCTGCACGCGAAGCGCGCGGTGCGGTGTGGCTTTCCTTTGTGATTGCTGGATTGTTGTCGGCACTCACGGCGTTCAGCTACATGGAATTGGCGTCGATGTTCCCCAGAGCCGGCTCAGAACACGAGTTCGCCAGCCAGGTGTTTCCACGGTGGGTGGCGGTGGTGGTGGGATGGGCGATGACTGCGGCTCTCGTGGTGGCGGCTGCGACCGTGTCGCTGGGTTTCGGACGATACGTAAACGAGTTTGTGAATGTTGACGAACGATTCGCGGCGGCCATGTTGCTGGTTGTGATGTCGGTCGTCTCGTATCTCGGTATGGAGCGTGCGGCGTGGCTGGTGATCGGCATGGCGCTGGTGGAGGTGGGATCGCTTGTCGTGGTGATGGTTATCGGAGTACCGTCAATCGGCAACCACGATCTGACGAGCGGCACCGTTGGAGGAGTACTTGGGGCGGCTGGGCTGGTTTTTTTTGCGTTCATCGGATTCGATGAGGTCATCACGCTGTCGGAGGAAACTCGCAACCCATCGAGGAACATTCCTCGAGCACTTCTCTTGGCGCTCGGGATTTCTACCTTGTTGTATGTCGGGGTCGCCGTGTCTGCCGTGAGCGTGCTCGGTGCCGACGGCCTTGCAGCGGCACAGCGACCACTGGCTGAGGTCGGTGAACAGGTCCTGGGGAGTTGGGCAGGCAGTGCGCTCTCCGTTGCCGCAATGGTGAGCACTGGTACCACAGTGTTGCTGGTACTCACCGCGGCGTCACGCATGTTCTACGGCATGGCCGACGCCGGTGACCTTCCGAAGTTCCTCGCAGAAATTCGATTCCAGCGTGTGCCAATGAACGCCCTGATCGTGGCGCTGATAGCAGCATTGGGATTGTTGATGCTGGGTGACCTGAGAACACTTGCATCGGCCACTGATGCACTCATCTACCTCACGTTTCTGGTGGTGAATGCGGCGGTCGTTGCGCTTCGTCGAACCATGCCTGATCGAGAACGGCCGTTTCGCATTCGTGGTGCCATCGGCTGGGTACCCGTACTTCCAATTTCGGCATTCGTGGTGGTGCTGGTGGTGGCACGCGAACTGGATACGGCATCGTTCTGGATGGCCGGCGTCATCGTTGCACTCGGCGTGGGCGTCTATGCCGTTCAACGGCTCGTCGGCGATGCCTGACGTTGACATCGCCGACGAGGACCGTCATCGAGGACTCGGGTGCTGAAAAGGGGGATGGTTCAGCATTAGTCGAGCCCCGAGATGTTTGGAGGTCAGCTCGGTGCCAGCCCGGCGAGCTCGCCACCATCGGCGACGAACTCCGATCCGGTGGAGAAGCTGGATTCATCGCTAGCCAGGAACACGACCAAGTTGGCGATCTCGTCGGGTTTGCCGAGTCGCTTCATCGCCACTTGGCTCGACGCATCCTTGTGCCCATCCATCATCGGGGTATCGGTAGGGCCGGGATGCACCGAGTTGCAGCGAATCTTCACCGCAGCCAAATCGAGCGCAACCGACTTGGTGAGTCCACGTAGCCCGAACTTTGCCGCGCTGTACGCCGTAAGACTCCGATAGCCGCGCATTCCTGCAGTGGAGGAGATATTGATGATCGAGGCGGGAGCCGCATGTTTGAGTGCGTCGACCGTGGCCTTGATGCCGTTGTAGGCGCCGGTGAGATCCACCGCGAGCGTCTTGTCCCAACTTTCGGCTTCGTTCTTTTCGATCGATGCGAAGTTCACCACACCCGCATTGTTGACCAACACGTTCAGCTTGCCGAACGTACGAATGGTGTCTTCGACCGCGGCTTTCCAGTCGTCGCGACGGGTGACATCGAGTCGGCGGTACGCAGCCTGGTTGCCGAGCGATCGCGCCAATTGATTCCCGGCGTCATCGCGGACGTCGGTGATCATCACGCTGGCTCCCTGGGCGACCATTGCCTTGGCGAAGCTGGCGCCCATTCCGCGAGCCGCGCCAGTGATGAGTGCAACCTTGCCGCGAAGCCGGGTTCCGTTGTGGTACGACTCCAACGCCGAAGAAGAAGAGCGGGATTGTGTTGCTCTCTCTGAAGTTACTTTGGTTGACATGGCATTGACCTCCTTGGGTCGGTTTGGTGGTAGGTGGATTGCGGTATTCGGTGTGCTGCCGTGCGGCAGTTATTGCGGTAATCCGCCCGACGCTTGGTCAGGGGGTAATCACGACGTCGGCCGGAACGAGCACCTGGCTCACCCCGTGCACTACGCCGTTCGTGGCAACGACGTCACCGAGGGTGACTCTCGCGCCATCGATCGTGATGTTCATCTTGCGAACCACCGCGCTGATGGCGGTTCCGTCCAACGTGGTGTACGTTCCGGTCGAGACGTCGGTGCTGCGCACCGCGCCGTTTACCACGTGGTGAAGTAGCACGCGACGCAGTACCGCAACGTTGGCGGGGTTCAGCAGGTAGTCGAGCGTGGCCTTAGGGAGGGCCATGAACGCCGCATCACGCGGAGCGAACAACGTGAATGGTCCGGTGCCCGCGAGTGCACCGTCGAGACCTGCCTGTTTCAGCGCGGCCGTGAGGATGGAGAATCGGGGCAGCGCATCGACAACCGCACTGATGGTGGCGGCACCGTTGATGCGTCGCCACACATTGCGGCCGCCCTCGGGCGAACACACGAAGCGAGAATTGTTGGCACGGCGGAATGCGCCCGGGTTGGTGCACTTCCTGCCGTTGATCGCCGCAGCCGGACGTGCCGGCGTGGTCGCAGCGATTGCTGTGGCTGGTGCCACCGCCCGTGTTGCTGATGCCACGGCTTGTGCCGCAACCGGTGTTGCGAGCGGTGCTGCAATCGGGGCTGCCGCCGACATCATCGCGGTGATGAGAAGTGAACGCTTTATGGAGATGGAGGGTTTGTGTGTTGTCATGCCGACATCGTGGCGGGCGTCGTCGCGGTTGCCACCAATAAGTGCCGAACTTGGTACACGTGTTTTGCGGGTTGTTACCCGCATACCGAGCAAATGGATACGTGTTGTGACGACACTGCCACACATGTTTCATGATCGACAGGACGCGGGGCGACGACTGGCGCTTCGTCTCGAACATTTGTCAGGCAAGAACACACTCGTACTCGGGCTTCCACGGGGCGGAGTGCCGGTGGCGTACGAAGTGGCAAAGACTCTCCATGCGCCACTCGATGTGCTCAT
>JAFMFM010000022.1 GCA_017856115.1 Actinomycetota bacterium
GCGATGCCGCCGGCTAGCACCAGTCGATCGGTCACGTCGTAGAACACCACGCTCTGGCCCGGCGCCACCCTGCGCTGGGCCTCGCGCCAACGAACGACCACCGAGTTCGTGTCGACTTCCTCGAGCAGAGCGGGCTGGGTCGCGCCGTGTGCACTGGTTTGCACCATCACCTCGCTGCCGATGGGGAGCGGTTCGTGACTCCACGACACCCGTCCCACGTGCAGGTCGTTCCGCGACAGCCGGGACTCCTCCCCCACCACCACGGTCTGCCGCTCGGTGTCGACATCCAACACGAACTGCTTGGGCGCACCACCGGGCAAACGCAACCCGCGTCGCTGGCCGACGGTGATCATCTCGACGGCATCGACGGTTCCGAGTTCCTTGCCGGACTCGTCCACGACTCGCGCGGAACGAAACGGTATTCGATGGCCCAAGAACGTTTCACGTCCACCGGTTTTGCTGATGAAGCAGACGTCCTGGCTGTCGGGTTTGCTGGCCGTACGAAGGCCGAGTTCACGCGCGCGCTCACGGACCTGCGCTTTGGTGAAGTGCCCGACCGGAAACAACGTGTAGGCCAGTTCTCGTTGGTCCAGCATGTGCACGACGTAACTCTGATCCTTTGCGGCGTCGGCACCGCGCGCCACTCGCCACACTCCCGACGGCTGACGCTCGATACGCGCGTGGTGACCGGTTGCGACGGCATCGAATCCCAGTAGTCGTGCACGCTGCGAGAGCCGATCGAACTTGAGATGTCGATTGCACTCGATACAAGGATTCGGAGTCGTGCCGGCGCGATGTGCATCGACATACGGATCGACCACGTGCGTGGAGAAGTCCTCGGAGAAATTGAAGACCAAGTGGTCGATGCGGAGCTGCTGGGCCACGCGCCTGGCGTCGTCCACATCGCTCACCGAACAACATCCGGTATCGCTCTCACCGCCCCACAAACGCATGGTCACACCGACGACATCGTGACCTTCGCGTCGCAATTCGGCGGCTGCGACGGACGAATCAACGCCGCCCGACATGGCAACGAGCACCTTCATGCGATTACCTTCACCCGAGAAAGGCTATTGCGTGGTGCGCAGTCGCCGAACGCTTGCGACGACGGCGGTCACCGCGTGTGCCACGTCATCACTCGTGGTGGTGTGCCCCAGACTCAGCCGCAGCGCACCCTTTGCGAATCGTGATGGCACGCCCATCGCGCGCAACACGTGCGATGGTTCCATTGCACCGCTCGCACAGGCCGAGGCCGCAGAAGCGCAGACGCCGGCTTCGTCCAGTAGGAAGAGCAGCGCTTCGCTTTCGACGTCGGCGAAACACAGGTGTGCCACGCCCGGCACCGTCGAGGCGATGTTCCGGGCCGATGGCCGAGTTTCGGTGGTGCCCACCCCTGGCACCGTTTCGAGGACATCGGGGAGCTGCGAGCAAATGCCTTCGATGAGCAAACGCTTCAGCTCGGCCACACGCACGACCTCCGCCTCGCGCGTTGTCACCGTCTCTCGCAGTGCTGCGGCCGTTGCAACGATTCCGGCCACGTTGGAGGTCCCGCTACGACGATCACGCTCCTGACCGCCGCCCATGATGAGCGGCTCCAATGTCACACCCTTCTTCACCACCATCACGCCCATTCCCTTGGGCCCGCCGAATTTGTGGGCGGAGAACGAAACCACGTCGGTTACCGCGACGATGTCGCGCACATCCAGCCAACACGCCGCCTGAACTGCGTCACTGTGGAATACGGCGTGTTCGGCGGATCCGCGCACCACGCGGGCAACGTCGCGAATCGGTGTGATGGTCCCGACTTCGTTGTTCACGGCCATCACCGACACCACGGCCACCCGCTCGCCACGTTGTGCAACACGTTCGAGTGTTTGCTTGAGGGCTGCAAGGTCGATGAGCCCGAATCGGTCGGCGACAACCACCTCTCCGTGGAGATGCTCGACGCAATGCAGCACGGCGTGGTGCTCGACTGCACTACAGACGGCCACGCCACCATGCCGACGAACCGCACCGAACACCGCTGCGTTGTCGCCTTCCGTCCCGCCACTGGTGAAGACCACCTCACCGGGCGCACATCCAAGTACGTCGGCCACGTCATCGCGGGCCTCGTCGATTGCGGTTCGCGCCATCCGCGAGAACCGGTGACTTCCGGAGGGATTCGCATAATGTTCGGCGAGGTACGGCGCCATCGCCGCAATCGCCGACTCACGCATCGGGGTGGTTGCGGCGTGGTCGAGATACGCAAGGCGTCCCACGCTCGAGGTCACGTGAGCCGAGGCTACTTCTCGGGGACCTTCGGGACGATCGACGCATCTGACGGAGTCAATGACCTCCGCATTCGTATCATGGCCGCATCCCTGCTGAACTGGAAACATGAGCAACCCGGTCACCTATGGCGCGGTGTTCGCCGATGTGTATGACGAGTGGTACGGCGCCAGTGACGACGTGAACGCCGTCATCGACCTGCTCTGCGAGGAGTCGCCGCGCAGTGTGTTGGAGCTCGGCGTCGGCACGGGACGAATCGCCCTTGCCCTGGCTCGTGCCCTTGCCGACCGGATGGCGCCACGTCACGCACGGGTAGAGGGCATCGACGAGTCGCCCGAGATGCTGGCCATACTCCACGCCAAGGACACGACGCACCGGGTTCGCACACACCTGGGCGACATGGTGCGCGAACAACCGGCGGGCCCGTTCGACCTCGTCGTGTGTTCCTACAACACCTTGTTCAACCTGACCGATGCCCAACTCCAAGCCGAGTGCATCGCCAACGCGGCGACACGACTCACTCCATCAGGTCGCTTGGTGATCGATGCCTGCGTCATCGATCCGACTGCACCAGCCTCGGGACGCGAACAGCATCGTCGAGGTCCGTGGGCACTCACCACCAGCACCAGGTTCAACCCGGGCACCGGCGCAATACATGGCGTCACCGTGAGCACGCACGACGACGGCCGAATCGTGGAGCGGCCGTTTCATCTCTCGTACCGGGCTCCCAATGAACTGGATGCGATGTGCTCGCGGGTCGGATTGCACCTCATTGCCCGCCATTCCTCGTGGCAAAAGGCACCGTTCGACGACTCCTGTGCGCGGCATGTCAGCGTGTACCGCAACGTACGCTGAACCCCGATGAGCAACATCACCGTGACCCGCGACATCAAGGCCGGTGTTGCGCAGGTGTGGCGAATCGTCGAACCGGTCGAGAACCACGTCGATTGGATGGCCGACGCCGAATCGATCGAATTCACCAGCGATCAACGCCGTGGCGTCGGAACGCAATTCCTCTGCAAGACCAAGGTGGGTCCGATTCGGCTTACCGACACGATGCGAATCACCCGTTGGGAGCCCAATCATGCCATGGGCGTGGAACATATCGGGTTGGTCACCGGTAGCGGAGTGTTCACCCTCACCGCACTCGATGAATCAACCACGCGATTCGAGTGGACCGAGAAACTCACGTTTCCTTGGTGGCTCGGCGGCCCGATCGGCGCCTTCGTCGGAGGCAAATTGGTATTGCGCTCCATCTGGCATGGCAATCTGAGGCGACTCGCCGCCTTATGCGAGCGCGCGAACTAACGCAGTAGCAGCCATCGCTGCGACTACCACCACGATGAACGGCGCCTTGCGCCACACGGCCACGATCGCAACGACGAGTCCCACCGCACGAGCGTCCAAGACCAACTCCTGTGCGGTGGTGAACGTGTCCTTTGCGACCAGGGCCGCCAACAAACTGGCAGGAATCAGTGCCAGGCACCGATTCAGTACGGGGGGCATGGTGCGACCTCCCACCACGACGAATCCCAGCACCTTGAGGCCGTATGCAGCGCCCGACAACACGATGATGAGCAACCACAACTCCCCAGCGGACAGCGTGGCGCCGCTCACGATCGCACCCCGAACAGCACTCCGACGACGGCCACCAGGATTGCCACACCCACCGGCACGAACGGCGTCAGCGCCACGCACACCACGGCTCCCGTCATTGCCGCCATTCGGCCACGACGCGTGCGGAGATGTGCCGGCAACATTGCCGCAAAGGCTGCAGGGAACGCCGCATCGAATCCGAGTGCGTACGTGTCGAGAACCGAACCGGCAAGCGCGCCGATCAGGGTGCCGAGGTTCCATGTGACGAACAACGAGAGCGCGGTGACCCAGAACGCGGTTCTGGCCAGTCGTGGCTCGGACTCCGCGGTCGTCATCGCGGTGGTTTCGTCGATGACGAACTGCGCTGCCACGAGTCGCCGAAACAGGGGCAACCGCCTTCCGTCGGCACCGTGCGACACCCTTCCGGCGAGCGCAACACCGTAGACGAAATTTCGTACTGCGAGCAGCGTTGCCCCACCGAATGCCGTCCACAGCGAGCCACCCGCGCCGACCACGCTCATCGCCGAGAATTGCGATGCACCGGTGAACGTGAGGAACGAAAGCGCACACGCTTGCCACACGCTCGCACCCGACGACACCGCGGCCAAACCGAACGACAATGCGGTGATCCCTACGGCAGAACCCAGCGTGAGGCTCGCGCTCACCACCCGCTTGCGCTCGGCGTCGGTCGGGCTCACGCCGAGATTCCGCGCAGCATCTCGTCGGCGGCCGACCACGGATCCATCGCCCCCGATGCCACTCGTGATTCGAGACGTTCCCAGGCTGCGCCGCTGCACAATTCGCGCGCACGAAGCTCCAACCGACGTTCGACGATCTCTCGCAGTTCCTCGCGTCGACGAGCTTCCCGACGTTGAGTCAACTCGCCGACCGTCTCCATGTGCCGTCTGTGCGTGGAGACGGCGTCGAGGAGAGCCTCCACGCCCTCCCCGGTGGTTGCGACCGTCGTCGAGATGCTGGGCTTCCACTCCGACTCACCAAACTCGGTGAGTTCGATCATCGCCTGCAGGTCACGGCGCGTGGACTCCACACCATCTCGATCGGCTTTGTTGATCGCGAACACGTCGGCAATCTCGAGCAACCCGGCCTTGTTGGCCTGTACAGCGTCCCCCCAACCGGGATTCACGACCACGACGGAGGTGTCGGCCTTCCCGGCGATCTCCACCTCCACTTGGCCAACGCCGACGGTCTCCACGATCACCCAGTCGTGTCCCGTGGCATCCAACAATCGCACCGCCTCACTCGTCGCGAGCGACAATCCTCCGAGGTGGCCGCGCGTTGCCATGGAGCGGATGTACACCTTGTCGTCGTGCGTGTGGTCCTGCATGCGCACACGGTCGCCGAGAATTGCACCGCCCGTGTACGGGGAAGATGGATCAATCGCCAGTACCCCCACCCTCGCACCGCGCTTTCGCAACTCTCCGATGAGAGCGGAAGTCAGCGTGCTCTTTCCCGCACCCGGGGCACCCGTGATTCCCACCACGTAGGCCTTCCCGACATGCGGACTGGCGAGACGCGCAACGATTCGCGCATCCTCACCTCCGCGTTCCACCAGCGAGAGCAATCGGGCGAGGGCACCCCGTTCGCCCTTCGTCGCTGCGGCGAAGAGTTCCTCGGGATCGTGCGAACGCGGCGCCATCGGCGTTACACCGCGACGACTTCAGTCACACCGTCGACGCGATCGCGCATTATTCGTTCGATCCCCGCCTTCAGGGTCTGGTCACTCGCCGGACACGTTCCACATGCACCGACGAGGGTCACCGAGACGACACCGGTGTCCTCGTTCACGTCGCGCAGCACGATGTCACCGCCATCGGCCTGCAACGCCGGACGAATGACTTCGATCGTTTCCTCGACCTGACTACGAATGGACACCGTTCACCTTTCGACGTTCGACGCGATGCTGCACGACGAACCCCTTCTACGATAGGAGCGTGCTCGCACACCAGGGTGGTTGGGACGAAATCCTGCTCGTCGCGGGGCCGATCGCGGTGATCGCGTTTGCACTCTGGCGGGCAACTCGTCGCGTCAAACGCGAGTCACGTCGGCACCAAGACCGCTGAGGCGACCGACCAGGTCGTCGTATCCGCGGTCGATGTGGTGGATGTCGTGCACGACCGTTTCGCCACTCGCGACGAGACCGGCAACCACCAATGCCGCACCTGCACGAATGTCGGGCACACGCACTTCGCCCCCGATCAGTTCGTATACGCCACGTACCGTGGCCTTGTTCCCGTAGATCGCAATTGAGGCACCGAGTTTGCGAAACTCCTCGATGTAGCGGAACCTCCCGGGGAACAAGGTCTCGGTTACCGATCCCTCACCACGACTGACGCAGAGCATTCCAACGAGGAGCGGCTTGTAGTCGGTGGCGATACCCGGATACGGTTCCGTTACGAAGTCGATCGCACGGAGTCGTTCGTGCGAGGTAACTCGAATTCCATCGCGTTGCGGCGTCACCGCCACACCCATTCGGGCATAACAGTTGAGTAGCTCCTCCATGTGTTCGGTGCGCGCCGCACGAACCACGATGTCTCCGCCCGCCACCGCGACTGCCGCCATGTACGTGGCCGCCTGCACACGATCCGACACCACCGTATGGCGGGCGCTCTTCAACGAACCTCGTTCGCAGCCATGAATGATGAGCCGCGACGTACCGATTCCTTCGATGTCCGCCCCCATCGCCACCAGCATGTTGCACAGGTCCTGCACCTCGGGCTCACGGGCCGCATTGTCGATGACCGTCACACCGGTCGCATAGACGCCGGCGGTGAGCAGGTTCTCCGTGGCCCCGACGCTCGGAATGTCGAGTTCGATCGTGGTTCCCTTCAGCCGTTCTGCCGACGCGAAGATGTCGTACAGACCCTCCTCCACCGTCGCACCCATCTTCTGCAAGCCCGAGACGTGCAGGTTGATCGGACGTCCCCCGAAGTCGTCGCCGCCCGGCCAGTTGATGCGCGCCGAGCCGTAGTGAGAGAGCAGTGGTCCGAGAACGTTGAGACTCGCCCGCATCTTGTCGAACTTCTCGAAGGGAACCTCGGGTGTGATGTTTCCGTTGTTCGTCAGCTGAAGTTCGTGTGGTCCGAGCCACTGCGACGAAACCCCCAACGCCCCGAGCGTTTCGGCCATGGTGTGCACGTCGGTGATCGCTGGAACGTTGGTGAGCACGTAATCACCCTCGGCCAAGAGCGTTGCGGCCATCAACTTGAGCACGGAGTTCTTGGCCCCGGGCACGTGAACGGAGCCCGACAGTGGCCCGCTACGACGCACCAGAATGCGCGGAGACTGAATATTCACCACTCTCAGTATGCTCGCGCAATGCCGTCAACGGGTGAACGTCGCGTTCTCATGTTGTTGGCTCTGGCCTCCATCCCGTTTGCGTTCGTCAACACGCTCTTCACCCAAACCGTGTCGTTTGCCGCCGACGAATTCGACCAAGGCGACGGTGCCATCGGCGTCGGTGCGGCACTCGTGCGTTGGGGCGTCGTTCTCGTACCACCCGCCGCGGTACTGGCGGACCGAGTTGGACGCAAACGAGTCCTCGTTGCTGCCGCCTGGAGTTCGCCGATCCTCGCATCACTCGGCGCACTCTCGCCGTCGTACGAATGGCTGGTTGCGTCCCAAACCATCGCACGCCCACTCGCGCTCGTCATGAACGTGATGATTCTCGTGATGCTCACCGAGGAGATGTCACGCGAAACGAGGGCGCGCTCGGTGGGACTCGTGGCGATCACCAGCAGTCTCGGGTCCGGAGCCGCGGTACTTGCGCTTCCACTCGCGGACGTCTCCCCGGCAAGCTGGCGATGGCTCTATGTGATTGCCCTCGTGTTTCTTCCCGTGGCGTTCGTGCTCCAGCGTGAACTGGCAGAGACCCAACGTTTCACTCGGGCCCTCGCCGAGCTCGACACCACTCGGGTGGCCCGGGTTTCGCGATCTCGGCTCGCAACGCAGATTGCCGCGTCATCACTCACCGGCGTATTCGTTGCTGCCGCAAGCGTGTACCTCGTCAACTATCTGCGCGATGTGCGGAACTACGACGCAGTGATGGTAACCACGTTCACCATCGTCACCGCTGGCCCCGCCGGTCTCGGAATCATCGTTGGAGGACGAATTGCCGACGATCGTGGCAGGCGCGTGGTGGGGGCACTCTCCTTGGTGCTCGGAACCGCGCTCGTCGTCGTGTCGTTCTCCACGAGTGGTGCGGTGATGTGGGTGTCGGAGATCTGCGGTGGCATCCTTCTGGGAATTTCATTCCCGGCACTGAGCGTCTATCGCGGCGAGATGTTTCCGACGGCCCACCGTGGAGCAGGCGCGGCGTTGGTCACGGCGAGTGGACTCATCGGCGGCAGCGTGGGGCTCGTCGCCGCCGGACAATTATTGGACGCCGGCTGGAGTTACTCGCACGTGATGATGCTGCTCGCGCTCGCCCCCGTGGTGGTCGGTGCCATCGTCGTCACGACCTTCCCCGAGACCGCACATCGGGAGCTCGAGGACATCAGCCCCGATGTCGTAGCGGATTGAATCACGAGTCCCGGCGACGGCGACCCTTCAAAACTCGTGCCACCGGCGATCGCTTGGCTGACCTCGCGGTTTTCGTACTCGATGGCTTCTCCACGGGCAGCAGACTTACTTCGATGCTGCGACGTGATTGATTGAAACCACTCACCGACAGCGTGAGCGACTCACCGATCTTTACGTGTTCACGAGGTGTACGTGGAGCCGGTGACTTCATGAGACGCACCGGCAGATATCCGGCCACGTCACCGATGCGCACGTACACCCCGTGTGATGCGAATGTCTCGACCACTCCCTTAACGCGCGCACCGACGGCATGCTTGGCGGCGAACGCTTCGAACTGTTCCACGGAGTTGACGGCGGACGCAGCGGATCCAGCCGTCGACTGAGCCGATCCGCGGGCCGTTGCCGATAGCGGCGACTTGCCGGCGGAGGCGGTACGAGCCGACGAGGTGGATGCACGCGGTGGTCGGACCGATGGACGCGGGATCGGCGCGGTCTTGTTGGGGACTCCACGGCGCGGCGCCGAATCCGACTTCACTCGTACCGGCAGACGATCCACGAAGACCCACCCGACGTGGGGAACGGGTTTTCCGCCGATCAGACGACCCTGGTCGAACAACCAGGAGTATCGATCGTGGAACTCCTGGTAGCTGTCGTTTGACACCACCGTGGCGTTCACCTTGTCGGCGATCATCAACACGAAACCGTCCCCGCGACCCACCGCACCAGCCGGTGGCGTGACCAGCTCTCCGTTGGCGATGGCCTCCGAGAACTCGCTGGCTTCCTTCTTGTCGATGCGGTGCGCGAAACTCGCGTCCACCACCACCGTTACCTGCGCCTTCGGATACTCCTTCATGAAGGCGAGGACCGCTTCGTTCAGTTGCTTCAGGCTGGGGGCGCTACGGCCCTCGGTCGCGAGATTGCTACCGTCCACCACGACGTGGACGGGGTTGGAACGATCGGCGATCTTGGGCTTGGTGACTACCACGTGGCAAACGTCGAGTCCATCAAATCGGCGAGTTCCTGGTCGTGCACCGCTTTCGAACCGGTGGCGGGACTCCCCGATTCCACCCTGGTCGCGTGCCGCAGGTCGTACCCACGATCCTTCAGTCGCCAGATGATGTGCTCCACGAAGTGCCACGCACCCATGTTCTCGGGTTCTTCCTGTAGCCACAGCACTTCCTTGGCGTTCGGATAACGACCGAGTATCTCGTTTATTTGCGCTTCCGGGAACGGGTACAACTGCTCGACGCGCACCACCGCGACCGGTGCCCCGCGCGTCGTTCGTTCACTCATGGCGTCCCATGCGACCTTGCCGGAGCACAACACCACACGGCGCACCGCCGAGCGATCGGACACGAACGGATCGTCGAGCACCTCATCGAAGGATCCACGGGTGAGTTCCGCGATCGGGGAACGACTCTCCTTCATGCGCAGCGGCTGCTTGGGCGACATCACCACGAGTGGCTTTCGCACGTCGCGGCGAACCTGGCGACGAAGCAAGTGGAAGTACTGGCGAGACGTCGTGGGGTAGGCCACCTGGATATTGTCATCGGCGCAGAGTTGCAGGAACCGCTCCATTCGTGCCGACGAATGTTCGGGTCCCTGGCCCTCCATTCCGTGCGGGAGGAGTAGCACCAGTCCGTTGTACTGACCCCATTTGTCCTCGGCGGCAACGAGATATTGATCGATGATGATCTGCGCACCGTTGACGAAGTCTCCGAATTGTGCCTCCCACATCACCAGCGCGGCCGGATTCGCGTGGGCGTATCCATACTCGAATCCCAACGCTGCGTACTCCGACAGCAGGGAGTCGTACACGAAGAACTTGGCGGTGCCATCGCCGAGATTTGCCAACGGTGCGTACTTGGTCTCGTTCATGTAGTCCACGAGCACCGCATGACGATGGCTGAACGTGCCGCGACGGCAGTCCTCTCCCGCCAGTCGAACCGGGGTGCCTTCCATGACCAACGAGCCGAACGCGAGCGCTTCGGCGGTTCCCCAGTCGACCTCCCCATCGCGCACGTACATCTCCGTGCGACCCTCGAACTGTCGCAGCAATTTCGGATGCACGGTGAATCCCTCGGGGTACCGAGTGAGTGATGCGAATGCGTGGTCGAGCACTTCGCGACTCACACCCGTTTCGACGTGCGGCAACACACCGACAGGTTTCGGCGGTGGTGGCACCTTGGTTTTGGCGCGAGCATGGGCGCGGGTTTCGTCCAGCGCCGATTGCAACTTGTCTTGGTAGTCCGCAAGGACCTTTTCGGCATCCTCGATGGTGACCACGCCACGATTGACCAGGGTTTCGAGGTAGATCTTTCGCACGCTGCGCCGCTCCGCGATCGCCTTGTACATGAGCGGCTGGGTGTAACTCGGATCGTCACCTTCGTTGTGTCCGTGACGGCGGTAGCACACCATGTCGATCACCACGTCCTTGTGGAACTGCTGACGATAATCGAAGGCCAGTTTTGCGACACGCACGCACGCTTCCGGATCGTCGCCGTTCACATGGAAGATCGGCGCCCCAACCGACTTCGCAACGTCGCTGCAGTACTGCGATGAATGGGCGTACTCGGGCGACGTGGTGAAACCGATCTGGTTGTTGATGATCAGGTGGATGGTTCCGCCCACGCGGTAGCCGCTCGTGGCGCTCATCGCGAGACATTCCGCAACCACACCTTGGCCCGCAAACGCGGCATCTCCGTGCACCAGAAGCGGCAACACGCTGAATGCACCCGGATTGTCGATCTGATCCTGCATTGCGCGGACCGTGCCCAAGACGATGGGATCGACGGTTTCGAGATGGCTCGGATTGGATGCGAGCTCCACCGGCAACAGCGCTCCACTGCGCGCCTGGAACTTACCGGTGGCGCCGAGGTGGTACTTCACGTCGCCCGAACCTTGCACCGCGTGTGGATCCACGTGGCCTTCGAATTCGCCGAACAGGTGCCCGAGGCTCTTTCCAACGACGTTTGCGAGCACGTTCAACCGACCACGGTGTGCCATGCCGATCACCGCACCGTCTAGGGCATGATCGGCGGCGAGGTTCAGGATCATGTCCAGGATCGGCACGGCCGACTCCGCACCCTCCAATCCGAATCGCTTCGTGCCCACGTACTTCGTGGCCAGGAATCGTTCGAAGGCCTCGGCGGCGTTCAATCGTTCCAGAATGACGAGTGGCTCCGGCTCGAAGTCGTCCCTATGCCCCTCCACGCGCTCCTGCATCCATCGCTGTTCGTCGGTGTTCTGAATGTGCATGTACTCGATACCGATCGTGCGGCAGTAGGCATCGCGCAGTACACCGAGCAATGCGCCGAGGGTGGAGCGCTGCACTCCCCCCACGCCGCCCGTGGCGAACTCGCGATCCAAGTCCCAGATGGTGAGCCCGTAGGTCAGCGGATCGAGTTCGCGCGGCATTCTCGGCACGGTCCAACGCAACGGGTCGAGGTCGGCAATCAGGTGACCGCGCACGCGATGCACACGGATGAGGGTGGCAACTTGCATCTGCTTGTGGGCTTGCAGGTCGACTCCCTCGAGATCGTTCGTATCGGTGCGCCATTTGACCGACTCGTACGGCACTCCGAGGCTGCGGAAGATGGATTCGTAGAAACCGTGTTCACCGAGCAGCAACTCATCCACGTACTTGAGGAACAGTCCGCTCTCGGCGCCTTGAATGATGCGATGGTCGTAGGTGCTGGTGATCGTCACCACCTTGGACACACCGAGTTGGTTGAGCGCCCGCTCGTCGCTGCCCTGGAACTCGGCCGGGTAGTCGATCGACCCGACCCCGACGATGACGCCCTGACCCACCATCAGACGCGGTACCGACTGATTGGTGCCGATGGTGCCGGGATTCGTCAGGCTCACGTTCGCGCCCTGGAAATCCTCGATGGCCAGTTTGTTGTTGCGAACCTTTCGAATGATCTCGTCGTAGGCGACGAGGAATCCCATGAAGTCGAGCGTGTCGGCACCCTTCAGTACTGGAACCACGAGCGTGCGTTGACCATTGCCCTTGTCGACGTCCACCGCCAACCCCAGATTCACGTTGGTATGGCGCTGCAACTGCGGTTTGCCGTCGGCATCGGCAACGTAGACGTTCTTCATGTTTGGTACCGCATCCACCAGTGCACGAACGACGGCGAATCCGATCAAGTGCGTGAAGCTCACCTTGCTTTGCCCCGTGCGTGAGCGATAACCGTTGATCACCCGGCGGTTGACTTCCAGCAACTTGGCCGGAATCTGGCGCACGCTGGTGGCGGTGGGCACCGACAGACTCCGCTCCATGTTGGTGGCGATCGCCGCCCCAACGCCGCGAATCGGTTCCGGCGCGGATGGCGGAGTGAGAACCGCGGGCGCAGAGACGGCGCCCTGTGTCGGCGTGATGGCAGCCGGACGACGCAACGGCAACGTGTCGTCGGTTTTCCCTCTGGAACCCGCGGTCGCCTTGCCGTTGCTCTTTGCGACTCCGGCAGTGGGAGGCGGCGAGCCCGCCGGCTTGTAGTCGCTGAAGAATTCACGCCACTGTTCGCTCACGGCGGCAGGGTTGTCGCGGAACCGCTCGTACATCTCGTCGACGAGCCACGAGTTGGTGCCGAAATCCTCACCCGAAGCACCTGTGGGGGCGTTCACGGGTGAACTCACGTCTCCAGCGTACTTATCGAACGAGCCACCCTCCCGGGTGGCTCGCTTTGTGGTGACCGATTCAGCCGAGCATGAATTCCGAGAGCAGCCAGAGCACCAGCCACAGCACACCGCTCGTGATCAGCGCGTTCTTGTGCGACTCGTACGGCCACAGCAACTTGTTGGTTGCGGCGGTACCACCCAATTTTCCGAGTGCATTCAGCTGGAGGATTGCGCCGATGACCACCGCAACGATGACGTAGGTCGAGGCCTGGCTCGGCGTGGCACCGGAGTATGCGCCGCTGTAGAAGTGCGCCGAACCCACCATGAACCACAACATCGAAACCGAGAAGATGGTGTTCTGGCGCGACGCCAGCAACGCGCGACGGCCGGCGGCGGCTGCATTCGGGTCGGCTTGTCCCCCGCCGAGGACGTTCACCGCATTAGCCAGCACCACCTTTTGGTTCTTCCAGATGATCATCCACACGTTGGCAGCCATCGTCAAGCCGTACAACATGCCGACGGAGATCGCCGCGTCGTGGCCGATACCTGCCGTGGACCCTTCGCCGAGGAAGTTCTGCCAGTAGTCGGGTTGCCCGGTGATGAGGAGTCCGGTACCCAACGTGGCGATTGCAGCCCAGCGGAACCACCAGAGCGCACGACGCGCCAACTTGTCGAGGGTGATGTTGCGGGCCTTTGCCTCGTCGCCGTAGGCGGCGAGCGCGGGCACCTGCACGAGGTTGAAGTAGTACAGCAACCCGATCCAGGTGATGCCCACGAGGATGTGCAGGTAGCGCATGAAGAAATCGAGGAAGTAGTTGCCTGAGAACAGTTCCATCGTGTTACCTCCGGAGTGAGTCGTAGTGCCTGCGACGAACGTCGCTCGCTCTCCGAGAGTAGTGGAAACTAGGTTGTACGGCGGTGACTGCGGAATTCATCTACACCTGTTACAAACTGGGACGTTTCTACCCGCCCGACCGACAGGTATTGGCCGACATCTCACTGTCGTTCTATCCGGGAGCAAAGATCGGCGTTCTCGGCTCCAACGGCAGTGGCAAGTCCAGTCTGCTCAAGATCATGGCAGGTCTCGACGACGGTTACAGCGGCGAAGCCCGCCTCACACCGGGGTTCAGCGTGGGGCTGCTCGCACAAGAACCGCAGCTCGATGCCACGAAGGACGTGCTCGGCAACGTGATGGACGGCGTCGCGCCCATTCGAGACTTGTTGGCGGAGTACGAAAAAGTCACCGCCATGTGGGGCGAGCCCGACGCCGACTTCGAGAAGGTCGGTGCGCGACAGGCCGAACTCGAGGCAAAGATCGCCGCGGCGGATGCGTGGAGTCTGGAGCGCAACGTGGAGATCGCCATGGATGCGCTGCGGTGTCCACCCAACGACGCCGACGTCACGAAGCTTTCGGGCGGCGAACGTCGTCGCGTGGCGCTGTGTCGATTGCTGCTGTCGCGACCCGATCTGCTGCTGCTCGACGAGCCCACCAACCATCTGGACGCCGAGAGCGTCGACTGGTTGGAGCGCTTTCTGCAGGAATACTCCGGCACCGTGATCGCGATCACCCACGATCGCTACTTCCTGGACAACGTCGCCAAGTGGATCCTCGAACTGGATCGCGGTCGTGGCATCCCGTTCAGTGGCAACTATTCCAGCTGGCTCGAGCAGAAGCAGGAGCGACTCGCACAGGAGGAAAAATCCAACGAAGTGCGTCGACGCACCTTGCAACGCGAGTTGGAATGGGTGCGCATGGCTCCGAAGGCGCGTCAGGCGAAGGGCAAGGCGCGACTTGCCGCCTACGAGAAGCTGCATGCCGAGGCGCAGGCCGCCGAGCGCGGGCCCGACAAGTTGGAGATCACCATTCCCGCCGGCAAACGCCTCGGCGACACCGTGATCAAGGTGGAGAACCTGAACAAGGGATATGGAGACCGGCTGCTCATCGAGAACCTGAGCTTTTCCCTGCCACCTGCAGGCATCGTTGGCATCATCGGCGCCAACGGCGCCGGTAAGACGACGCTGTTCCGAATGCTCACCGGCCAAGAGCAGCCCGACTCCGGCACCGTAACCGTGGGCGACACGGTGCAGTTGAGTTACGTGGACCAGAGTCGCGACTCGCTCAATCCCGAAAACAGCGTGTACGAGGAGATCACCGACGGTGCCGACACGTTGAAGGTGGGTGGACGCGAGATTCACGGTCGCGCGTACGTCGCCAGCTTCAACTTCAAGGGCAGCGATCAGCAAAAGAAGGTGGGTGAACTCTCCGGTGGTGAGCGCAACCGAGTACACCTTGCAAAACTGCTGAAGAGTGGCGGCAACGTGCTCCTGCTCGACGAGCCGACCAACGACCTCGATGTCGACACGTTGCGGGCACTCGAGTCGGCACTCGAGGCGTTTCCTGGCTGCGCGGTGGTCATCAGCCACGACCGTTGGTTCCTCGACCGCATCGCCACCCACGTACTGGCATTCGAAGGAAACAGCCAAGTGCGGTGGTTCGAGGGCAACTTCCAGGACTACGAAGCGTGGCGTCGCAAGGAACTGGGAGTCGATGCCGATCAACCCAAGCGCCTCCGCTACAAGCCGCTCACGCGCAACTAGATGAACGACGCCACCAACCACCGAGCCGTTGCCGTCATTCGGGCAGTCTGTGCGGTGTGTTTCGTGGGAGGGATTGCGGGGATGATCGTTGCCTCCTTGGCCGACAACAACATCGGTGCGGTGCTCACTGCGGGGATCATCAGTGCGATCGCAGCGGTCGTGTTGCTGGCGGTGAGCACGGTTGCCACCAACCGACGCTCGACGGTGTTTGACGAGGCCGATGCCGAGATTCTCGAAACGGAGATCCGTCGACTGGTTGCATCCGGTAGCAACGAGTCGACGTTGCGTGGTCTCGTGCACCGAGCCGTGGAGCTCGGACGGCGCTCCCGATGAGCGACGCGGAACTCGCCACCCAACTCGCTCGCGATACCGGCCGACTCCTCGTCGAACTGCGCGATCGGCTCGCGGGTGAAGGCGCCTCTCCATGGCATCTCATGGACGCCGGTGACGCACTCGCCCATCGTTTCATCGTGGATACGTTGCGTCGCGATCGCCCGAACGATGCGGTGCTGTCGGAGGAAGGGGCCGACGACGCCGCTCGTCTCTCGGCCCAGCGGGTGTGGATCGTGGACCCGCTCGATGGAACCTCGGAATTCGGGGAGGATGGTCGCGAGGACTGGGCCGTGCACATCGCGCTCTGGGATCGACAGGCGGGCACCGGCGGAGATCTCGTTGCCGCGGCCGTCGCACTTCCGGCACTCGACACGACCTTGTCGACGCTCCCGCCGCCACCCGTACCGAAACGGCAGGACCGCACTCCGCTCATGGTGGTGTCGCGCTCGCGTACGCCGGCAGTGGCTGCAGCGGTGGCCCGCGAACTGGGCTACGACGGTGTACGCCTGGGATCGGCGGGCGCAAAGACGATGGCGGTGGTGCTCGGTCATGTGGACGTTTACTTGCACGCCGGAGGTCAGTACCAATGGGACTCCGCTGCGCCAATCGCCGTCGCCCGTGCGGCCGGTCTGCATACGAGCCGAATCGACGGAAGTCCACTCGTGTACAACGACCGCGATACCTGGCTACCCGATCTCTTGGTATGTCAGCCCCACCTGGCCGACGACATTCTCCGGGCAGTGCGCAACTTCACATCCCAATAGATCACTCAGCCCGACCGATGGAGAGCAATCATCGGCAGACTGCGAGGGTGGAAAACACCGAGCGGCCCGCGCACCAGAGCGATGCGCCGACGACGGTGGCACCTGCCGACCGCACCTGGGGTGCGTTCAGCAGCGACCCACCGTGGGTCCTCGACCGTGAGGCGATCCGTTGGCGGGGACTCGTGGAAGGACTGCGTGCGCAAGCACGTACCGAGCTTCCCTCCCTCATGCGACCACCCCGAGTACCGCCGGTAGCTCGTCTCATCGTGGTGGTGTTCCGCCTCGGCGTGGCACTCGGGCCATGGTGGTGGAAACGACGCCGAAACACGTACGCGACCCCGGAGGCATCGCGCGCGGACTTGTCGCTGCGAATGCGTCGCGCCATCGAACGCCTCGGCTCGACCTACATCAAATTGGCACAAATCATCTCGAGTGGCGAGGGTCTGTTCCCGATCGAACTCGTCGAGGAATTCAAACGCTGCCGGGATCAGGTACCCGCGGAGCCCTTTGCCGACGTTCGCAGCGTGGTGGAGGCCGATCTCGGAGCGCGAATCGAAGACGTTTTCTCCTCCTTCACCACCGAACCGATCGCGGCCGCCTCGATCGCCCAGGTGCATGCGGCGGTGCTGCGCAGTGGCGAGGCGGTGGTGGTGAAGGTGCAACGCCCTCAGGTGGGTGTGCTGGTACGCAAGGACCTGAAGGTGATGGCGTGGCTGGCCCCGTTCCTCGTCGGACGCATCAAGATCGCCGCACTCGCAAATCCCCCCGCCCTGGTGGAACTGTTCGCTGAAACCATCGTCGAAGAACTGGACTTCCGCCTGGAAGCATCCAACATGCTCGACATCGCAAGCATCCTGTCGGACTTGAAACAAGACGGCTACGTCATTCCGCGTCCGCACCCCGATCTCGTCACCCGACGCATCATCGTGATGGAACGCCTCGAGGGCTTCAAGTTCGACGATGTTGCGGGAATGAAGGATGCGGGTATCGATACGGAGGCGGTGATTCGTACGGGAATGGTCGCCTTCATGGAGGGTGCGTTGCTGTACGGCGTGTTCCACGGCGACCTGCACGGTGGAAATCTGTTCGTGATGCGCGACGGACGCACGGCGCTGCTCGACTTCGGCATCGTGGGTCGCCTCTCGGGCAACCGACGACTCGCATTTCTTCGTTTGATGCTGAGCGCTACGACCAACGACGTAAAGGGCCAGATGACGGCCCTGCGCGACTTGGGCGCACTGCCGATGGACACCGATCTCGATGCGGTAATCAAGGACCTCCGTCTCGACCAACCCACGGTGGACCCCACCACCTTGTCCGGCGAGGAACTCGTGAAGGAAGTACAACGTGTGGTGAAGGCGATGCTCGGCTACGGCGCCCGCATGCCCAAGGAACTCATGCTCTACGTGAAGAACATGGTGTTCCTCGACGGCGCAATCGCTCGACTGGCCCCTGATCTGGACTTGTTGGGTGAGATTGCGCAAATCTCGATGCTCTTTGCCCAGCGCCACGGAGAGCGCCTGGGTCGCGAACTCGGTATCGATCACACGCAGGTGGAGATCAACCTCGACAGCGTGAAGGCGGGACTCGGTGTGAGCAACGACACCGACCGCATGACGTACCGCGACCTCCAGAAGCGGCGTGAGCTGATCCAAAAGCGCATGCGCGACCACGTGGGTCGCTAGAACGTCCTCGCACCTCACGCACCGCTCCGCGCACTCCGCCCCGGATCGCGGAATTTGTCAGTATGGATGCATGCGATTGGTCGTTGCACGATGCACGGTGAACTACGTGGGCCGGCTCGAGGCGTCGCTTCCCGAGGCGACACGACTCATCATGGTGAAGAACGACGGCTGCATCGCGATTCACGCCGACGGTGGTGCCTACAAGCCACTCAACTGGATGAATGCGCCGAACGAACTACGCGAATTCCCCGATCGCTGGGAGATCACCAACCCGAAGAACGAGACCCTCACCATCAACATGCTCGAGGTGTTCAGCGATGCGATACACGAACTGGGCGAGGACCCCGGATTGTCGAAGGACGGCGTCGAGGCGCACCTGCAGGAGTTGCTGGCGGCCGACCCATCGGTGATCGAGGACGGTCTCACGCTCATTTCCCGTGAGTACCCGACCGCCATCGGACCGGTCGACCTGTTGTGCCGGGCCAGTGATGGCACCACGGTTGCCATCGAGGTCAAGCGACGTGGCGAGATCGACGGCGTCGAGCAGCTCGGTCGCTACCTCGAGTACCTCCGGGCCGATACGTCACTCGGGCTGCTCCGCGGGGTCTTCGTCGCGCAATCCATCAAACCGCAGGCTCGAACCTTGGCCGAAACTCGCGGACTGAGTTGGAAGGAAGTTGACTACGACGAACTGCGTGGACGACGCAAGGACGATTTGAGGCTCTTTTGAACGCGATACGCAGCTTGGAGCGCGCCGACTTTGCGGATGTCATTCGCATGAACAACGACAACGTCCCCGCGGTGTCCCACATCGAATTGGACGAGCTGGAACAGGACGTACGTCTCGCAAGTCACGCGTTGGTGATTGGCGACGCCCCCATACGGGGCTTCTGTACCACCTTCGCAAGTGGCATCACCGAGGACCTCGGAGTGAACTACGCGTGGTTCGTCGCTCGCTATCCGCACTTCGTGTACTTGGACCGGGTGGTGATCGATGATGCCCATCGATCACAAGGTTTGGGAGAGATGCTCTACGTCGAGGTCGAACGGCGTATTCGCGAGGAAGCGACGACGGATCTCTTCGTGTGCGAGGTCAACCTGCAGCCGCGCAACGACGGCTCGTTACGATTTCACGCCCGTTTGGGTTTCGAACAGGTCGGCGAACAGGAATCCAAGCCCGGACTCATCGTTGCGATGCTCGCCAAACGTCTGCGCTGAACCGAGTCGCTACTTCTTCTGCGGTTGCGGCCAGCCGCCCGGGCGACCATCCATGCCGGAGTTGGCACGGGCCTTGCCGAGTAGTTCTTCCACGATCGGGCCGAGGCGAGTCGCATCGTCGACCGGATCATGCGAAGGACCTCGCACCCAGCCTTCGGCGATGGCGAAGGTTCGACCACTGGCCTCGAATACACGGCCCGTGACATCCTTGCTCTCCGCCGACGCCAACCAGGTGACGATGGGTGCAATCCAACGAGGCGACTGCGCCTCGCGTTCTTCATCGGTGGGTGGCGTCGGTTGCAGATTCTCCGTCATTCGGGTGAGGGCAACCGGAGCCACCGCATTCACGGTGACGCCATATCGTGCGAGCTCGAGCGCAGTGATCACGGTGAATGCCGCGATACCGGCTTTGGCTGCTCCGTAGTTGGACTGGCCCACGTTTCCATAGATTCCCGACACCGAGGTGGTGTTGATGATTCGACCATCGACGGGTTTTCCTGCCTTCGACTGATCGCGCCAATACGCCGCAGCAAAGTGGGCCGGAGCAAACGTTCCCTTCAGATGCACCTTGATGACTGCATCCCATTCGGCTTCGCTCATGTTGGCCATCATGCGATCGCGAAGGATGCCGGCGTTGTTCACCACGCCATGCAGATCACCGAAGGTGTCCACCGCGGACTTGATCAACCGCTCGGCACCCTCGAACGACGAGATGTCGTCGCCGTTGGCGATGGCCTTGCCACCAAGCGACTCGATTTCCTTCACTACTTGGTTTGCCGGGGAGGAGTCTCCGCCGCTGCCATCGACTCCCGCACCGAGGTCGTTCACCACCACGTGGGCGCCGTGACGGGCCAAACTGAGTGCGTGCTCGCGGCCGATTCCGCGACCTGCCCCCGTAACGACAACCACTCGACCTTCGCACAATTTGGCCATGACCGTGACCCCTTTCCCGACTCCATCGTCGGATAACTACCGCTGACGCAATCTAGTCTCTTCGCGCGTGACCAGTCACACCGACGTTCTCATCGTTGGCGCCGGGCCCGCGGGAATCGCCGCGGCGCTCACCGCTCACGAACATGGTCTCGACGTGTCCGTGATCGACAAGGCCACCTTCCCCCGGGACAAGTGCTGCGGCGACGGTCTCACCACCGGTGCACTTCGTCTCCTGGATCGCCTCGGCCTGCAACCGGCGACGGTGGCGAGCTGGAAGACGTGTCGAGACGTGGTTTTGCGAAGTCCCTCGGGCCGCACGGTGGACCTCCGGCTCCCCGACCGTGGACAGTTCGCGGTAATCGCATCGCGTATGGATCTCGACGCAGCACTGGTGAGACACGCGCGCGACCACGGCGTACTGGTTCGTGAGGGCGTGGGTTTCGTCGACGTCACTCGCGACGAGAACTACCGAGTAACCACCAGCGACGGTGTCATCACGGCGCGTGTCGTCATCGCTGCGGACGGGATGTGGTCCCCCGTGCGAAAGGCGCTCCAGCCGGATCGCTCGACGTATCTCGGCGAGTGGCACGCACTGCGTCAATATGCACGCAACGTGACGGGTCCGGCAAGTAGTCAGTTGTACGTGTGGTTCGAGCCGGATTTGTTGCCCGGATACGCATGGTCGTTTCCACTCGCCGACGGACGCGTCAACCTCGGATTCGGTATCTTGCGGGGCTCGACGCGCAAGGTCGGCGACATGAAGTCGGTGTGGGCCAGTGTGCTCGATCGACCCCACGTACGCGATGCACTCGGTGCCACCGCGATCATCGACGACAAGGTGAGTGCCTGGCCGATTCCGGCACGAGTAACGTCGGCTACGTTGCGCATCGGCAACGTGTTGTTCGTGGGTGATGCTGCGTGCGCCACCGATGTACTCACCGGCGAGGGTATCGGGCAGGCGCTGTTGTCCGGAATGCTGGCGGGTGATGCAGCAGCGTCACCGAATCCGGGCGCCGATTACGAACGCGACATGCGAAAACACTTCTTCGCCGACCATCGAATGTCGCAGATTCTCGGACGCATCCTGTCGCACGAGCGTCTGGCGCGCGGCGCCCTTCGCGTCATCGACGGTGGCGACTGGCGACGGGAGAAGTTCGTGCGGTGGATGTTCGAAGACGAACCACGGGCGAGTGCATTCACTCCTCGGCGCTGGCATCGCGGTTATTTGTCGTCACCCGGCGCCTACTAATCTCGCCACATGCGCACACGTCTCACCGAGATGCTCGGAATCGACCATCCCGTCATGCTCGCCGGAATGGGCGGGGTGTCCTACCACGAATTGGTGGCGGCCGTCAGCGAAGCAGGCGGCATCGGCACCTTGGGCGCGTCCACCATGCGCGATCACGAACTCCCGGAGGAAATGCGTCTCGTACGTGAGCGAACCGCGAAGCCGTTTGGCGTCGATCTGCTCACGGCGCTACCAAACCAGGTGGATACCGGTATCAAGGCGGTGATCGAAGGTGGCGCCTCCATCTTCGTTGCGGGTCTCGGCGTACCTCGCGAGGTGATCGACCTCCTCCATCAAAAGAACATCCTCGTCGGATCGATGTGCGGCAAGGTGAAGCATGCCCTCGCCGCCGTGGCGAGTGGATGCGACTTCGTCGTCGCGCAGGGTACCGAGGCGGGCGGCCACACCGGCATGGTCGCCACCATGGCGCTCGTTCCCCAGGTGGTCGACGCTGTCGGAGAGAAGGTTCCGGTGGTCGCCGCGGGAGGACTATTCGACGGACGCGGGTTGGCGGCGTCGCTTGCACTCGGTGCCGACGGCGTATGGATCGGCACCCGTTTCATCGCCACGCCCGAAGCACGCGCGGTGAACGGCTACAAGGACCAACTGCTGTCGACCTCGGAAGACGGCACCACCATCAGCCGCGCGTACACGGGCAAGACGTGTCGCGTGGTGGCCAACGACTGGACGCGTCACTACGACAAGAACCCGGCGGATCTCAAGCCCTTCCCACAGCAGGCCGTTGCGTCGATGCAAGCGGGCGTCAATCATCTGGGATTTCCTACGGGAACCGACGTCGACGTTTCCCGCGAGTTCTACCCTGCAGGACAGGGTGTGGGTGCCATCAACGAATTGATCCCCGCCGGGGAACTCGTGCGACGCATCGTCGATGAAGCGACCGCAGTACTCGCGCGCATCGGGAAACTGACCGCGCGTTGAGCGTGGCCAGCGTCCTTCGGACGAATCGCGACCTCCGAATCCTCTTCCTGGCGCAGAACCTGTCGTACATGGGCGACTGGTTCACGTTCGTCGCACTCGCTGGACTGGTGCAGGATCTCACGGATTCCGCGTTGCTCGTGTCGCTGTTGCTCGTTGCCTTCTCGCTTCCCTCCTTCCTTGCTTCTCCAATTGGCGGTCCCGTCGCCGATCGGTACGACCGTCGCACCGTTCTGATCATCGTTTCGCTCGCCCAGGCGGTTGCGGCGTGCGGGCTACTCTTCATCGGCAACTCCCACATCTGGCTCGCCTTCGTTTCGCAGGGTCTCATTGCCGCCTTCGCCGCTTTCGTGCGCCCTGCCGTTGAGGCAGCGGTACCGAACCTGGCGCGGTCACCCGAGGAACTGCGCAGTGCGAACGCCCTGTTCGGTTCCAGTTGGGGTGTGATGCTCGCCGTAGGCGCCGGGTTGGGAGGCGTGTTCGCGCAGGTGTTCGGCAGACGGGCCGCCTTCATTGCCGACATCGCCACGTTCGTCATCGCTGCGGGCCTCATCGCCATGATCACGAGACCGATGCAGGAGGACCGCGGGCCGCATCGCGCCCCGGTGCGCCCGATCGCCGACATGCGCGAAGCCATCCAGTTGGCCCGACGCGACGCGATGATCATGGCGTTGTTGGCCTCGAAGATGACGTTCGCAATCGGGGCGGGCGTCGTGAGTCAACTCGCGGTGTATGCCGCCGACGCTTTCTCATCTGGTGATGCAGGTCGCGGATTGCTGCTCGGAGCGCGAGGGGTCGGATCGGGAATCGGTCCGATCATCGGCTCGCGATTCGCAAAGGGCGACGTACGGCGGGTGCTCCTCGTGTGTGGCGTTTCGGGACTGATCTTCTCCGTGGGCTACCTCGCCGCTTCGGCTGCACCGTTCCTACTGGTGGCCGGAGTCTGCGTGATGTTCGCGCATCTCGGTGGCGGTGCCCAGTGGACGCTTTCCACCTACGGACTACAAGTGATGTCCCCCGATGACATGCGCGGCCGAGTATTGGCCGGTGACTTCGCGCTGATCACGCTCACACTCGCGGTGAGCAGTGTTGCCGCAGGCATGGTGTCCGAACAAATCGGTGCCCGTGGAACCGTCGCGGTATTCGGTGCAGTTGCCGCCGCAAGTTCACTCGTCTACCTCGGCCTCACCTCCAAACTTCGGGCCGGCGCTGCCACGCCTTAGGCGTCGATGAGCGATCGCAGCATCTCGACCTGCGCCGAGTGACTGCCACCCACCGGATTCACCGACAACTGCGTCACGCCGGCGGCACGAAACGCAGCGATGCGCTCCTTCACGTAACCGGCCGGACCAACCAGGTTGGTGAGTTCCAGCATCTCGCGCGGCACCGCACGTGCGGCCTCGTCCTTCTTTCCGGAGAGGTACAAGTCCTGAATCTCGGTTGCCTCCCGTTCGTATCCGTATTCCCGGCAGATGTCGTTGTAGAAGTTCTTGCCGCGCGCACCCATTCCGCCCACGTAGAGCGCGACGTTCGGACGTGCCATATCGAGCACCTTGTCCTTGGCCTCACCGACGAGAGATTCGTCGATTGCAAGCAGGCCTCCTGCAGAAATCTCCAATTTTTTGAGGGAGGCGGCACGCTTCGCCTCGCCTTTCTTCAGGGCCACTCCCCACACCTGCTGGAATTTGTCGGGCACGAAGAACACCGGCAGCCAGCCGTCGGCGAGTTCGGCGGTGGCCTCCACGCTGAGCCCTTTCAACGAGGCCCACCACACCGGAATGTCGGCGCGTACGGGGTGATTGATGAGTTTCAGCGGCTTTCCCAACCCCGTTCCTTGTCCGGCGGGCAACGGAACCTTCACCGTTTGTCCGTCGTACGCCAATGCCTTCTCGCGCTTCCACACGTCGCGACATACCTCGATGTATTCCTTGATTCGTTGCATCGGCTTCTCATAGGGAACACCGTGAAATCCCTCCACCACTTGCGGACCGGACGCACCGAGTCCGAGGATGAAGCGCCCGCTCGACACGTAGTCGCACCCTGCGGCGGTCATGGCCGTGAGTGCCGCCGTGCGGGAATACACGTTGATGATGCCGGTGCCAATCTCCACCCGTGACGTGATTGCAGCCAGGTAACCCACTTGCGAGATGGCGTCGAAGCTGTACGCCTCGGGAATCCACACCACGTCGAGGCCGACCTTCTCGAGCTCGGCAACGCGACGAGCCCCCTCGACGAATCCACCCGAATAACTCATCATCATGGAAATTTTCATGGTGATGAGAACCTAGCGAATGCCACGCCGACTCAACCGAACCGGGCGACCCTCACTCAGTTGACTTGTCGGGTGCGACCTTCCCAGTACGGTGCGCGCAAATCCTTCTTCAGGATCTTGCCACTCGGGTTGCGCGGAAGAGCGTCGGCCCACGCCACCTTCTTGGGTGTCTTGAACCCCGCAAGTTGTGTGCGACCGAAGGCGACGATGTCGTCCTCGGTGACCGCGACATCGGGTTTACGCACCACGATGGCAAGTGGAACCTCACCCCATCGCTCATCGGGAATACCGATGACCGCAACGTCGGCGACGGCGGGATGCTTCATCAGCGCATTCTCCACCTCCGCGGGATACACGTTCTCGCCGCCGGACACGATCATGTCCTTCACCCGGTCGTGGATGTATACGTAGCCGTCCTTGTCCGTATAGCCGGCGTCGCCGGTGTAGAACCAGCCGTTGCGGATCGACTTGGCGGTTTCCTCGGGCATGTTCCAGTAGCCCTTCATCACCTGCTTCGAGCGGATGATGATTTCGCCCACCTCGCCCGCCGGCAGTTGTTTGCCGTTGTCGTCGACGATCTTCAATTCGATTCCCATCGATGGTTTTCCGCACGAACGGAGCAAGTGCTTCTTCGGGCCGTCGACATCATGGTCCTCGTGCATCAACATGGTGACCACACCGGTCGTTTCAGTGAGTCCGTACACCTGCACGAAGTTGCACTTGAAGGTCTTCAGCGACGCTGCAAGCACCTGCTCGGAGATGGGGGATGCTCCATAGGCAATCAACTTCAGGCTCGAGAAATCCGCCTTGTCAATGTCCGGCACCATCAACGTGAACGCCAACAACGCCGGAACCATGAACGCATGCGTGATGCGGTGCTGTCCGATGAGTTTCACCAAGCCGGCGACGTCGGTTGCCTCACGAACCACGACCGACTTGCAACCGTTGTACTGACCTGCCGTCGCCCAGCCGCTTCCGCCGATGTGGAAGAGCGGCATGGCAACGAGATTGATGGCGTGCTCGTTCATCTGCCACAGATCTCGCGAGGTGGGAAGGATTCCCATGAAGTTCTCGTTCGTGAGCATGACGCCCTTCGGACGTCCGGTGGTGCCGCTGGAGTAGAGCTGGAACGCCACGTCACCGGTCTTGGGTACGGCACCCGGGTCGACGGCCTGATATCTCGCAACCCACGACTCGTACGACTCGTGTTGCGGATGTCCACCGATGACCACGATCTTCTTGGTGTGGGTGAGTTCGCCCGCAATAGCGTCCAGGACCGGAACGAAATCCGGACCCACGATGAACACCTTGGCGCGGGCATCGTTGACGATGAACGCCACCTCGGGCGCGGCAAGGCGGAAGTTCACGTCCACGCTCACCGCGTTGAGCAGGGCGCATCCGTAGAACACCTCGAAGTGTTCGATGGAGTTCTTGTCGAGGAAGGCAACCCGATCCTGGTTGCCGACTCCAGCCGCTTTGAGCGCCTGGGCGACCTGACACGACCGTTGGTACGACTCCTGCCACGTTTGCACTCGGTCCCCCTGAACCAGTGCCACCTTGCCCGAAAGATTCTTGGCGTGGGTGCGAATGATGCCGGCAACGTTGGAAATGACTGAGGCAGCCGCGCGGGTGGCAGGCTTCTTCTTCGCCACGGGCTTCTTCGCCGATTTCTTCTTGCTGACCTTCTTCTTAACGGGTCGCTTCTTCGCGGGCTTCTTTGCGGCTTTCTTCTTACTGGCCTTCTTGTTATTGACCTTCTTGACGGCCTTCTTCTTCACCGCCTTCTTC
>JAFMFM010000023.1 GCA_017856115.1 Actinomycetota bacterium
CGATAATTGTTGGCGCGCTCGGAGGGACTCGAACCCCCAACCCTCTGATCCGAAGACAACGGTTGGGCGTGTCACCGTGTCTATGCAGTCTTCAGAGTGTGTCTCTGTGCGGTGGTGGTGAGCAGTACGAGTCGCCTAGTCCATGGATTCCTAATGGTTTGTGACCCCGCTGTGACCTGGAGGACCCTTCCGAATCCAGTTCGAGGAGGCTGAAGTCGACGACAGCTCTCGTCAAAGCATTCCGCTAGAGGGCAAGTCGTGATGAGTCGGATGCCAGCGAGGCCACACTCATAGCAGTGTCCCAGCTAATGTCTGGGCAAATTGTTGGGAACACTTCAATCGCATGAAAAACACCCATGTTTGTTCGGCATCGAGCTCTGACATCTGCATCAAGAAGTTTTCTAAAAAACATCAGACCCTCATCTCGTAGCGGGTCAAATTCATTCACGCTCACAACAGTCGGCGGCAAGGCGCGTAACACTCTTGAGTCAACAAAGTGCGGCCAGGCCAATGGGTTTCTGGCGATTAGATGTTCGATTCCGTAGCCCATTGTGGCGAGGTTGTTCTTGACATCAATGAAGATTCCATTGTTGGCTTCAACGCTCTTCAGTTCGTCAGACGAATAGTCACCTGCAATATAGGGGCAGATCACATAGAGCCCGGAAGGCTTCTCCGATGCCTCCTCTTCCAACAAACTCAAACTGCTAGAAATTGCAAGGTTTCCGCCGCCGCTGTCGCCGGCGATGATGATTCGCTCCGGATCTATTCCCAGGGTTTCTGAATTCTTGGCAGTCCATTTGAAACCTGCGATGCAGTCGTTGAGTCCACCTGGAAATGGAGCGATCTCAGGTACAGAACTCGGTGAGACTGAATTTCGAAAATCGACCATAACTACTGTCACATCAAGTTGGGCAAGCATTTTCCCCCAGGCTCGATAGTTGGGGAGAAAGCATGAGAGTGTGGCCATCGCTCCACCATGTATGTAGTAGACGCACGGCTGAGTATCGTCACTGGCTTTGCGAATTATCTGCAAGTTAATCGTGTTTCCGTCGGGTGATGACTCGATCGCTCGCTTCTCAATTCGGAGACCAGCGGACGAAGAAATGCGCTCGTCGTCAAAGACTTTGAAATGATCCATTAGCGATGCCTGACGCATCGCGATGGGTCCAGATACTTGGTGATCGAGTATCTGCTCTCGGCTATCAAACGTCACCGGCTCGGGAGTCGGGAAGAGAGAAAGTGCCTGGATTGCTCGTGGGTCCATCAGTCCTTTAAAACTCATCTCGCAGAAATCTCCCCCTGAACACATTTGGATGTAACTTCTAAAGCGGGGTTGAAATCACGATGAATAATGCCAACAGCACACAGTCTGCAAGCGACCGCTTTTCGGACTCTGAGAGGAATGCCTGGCTGCCACTGTGGGAGTTGATAATTCATGGGAACAGATTTCTCCTGAAGAAGTCCAAGGTGACATGTAGCCATACTGAAGTGGAGCTGCTGGCGTTTCTGTCTTCAACGTTGGCTGAAGGTCTCACAATTAGCGACCTCGCACTTCGTCTCGGATTGTCATCAAGTCGAATGTCGCGCATCGTTCAAAGCCTTAGTGATTCGGGTTTGGTTGTCACTGAGAAACCAACGAGTGATGCGAGAAATACCATCGTAAAAGTAACGAATTTGGGCTTGCGTCGATTGCAGGCAGACGGACCTGTCTGGATCAACGAGATTCGGTCCCGATTTCTTGCTGGTCTTAGTTCGGAGGAACTTGAACAACTCGGACTTCTTCTGCAGAAGATGAGCGTAAACCTCATCGGAGAAATCTCGCTTTTTGCGAAGGAGCGGAGCGTCGGCCACGTTGATGTCTCGAGAATCGTCGAGGATCACTGATTCTCGGCATGGTATGAGTCAGTTGCTTGGAGGGCACTTTTCAATAGATCATCGCCCCGCAAGTCGCCAAAAAATGCAGAGGGATTCAATTTGTTCATTACATAAGCAAATGTCATCTGATGATCAAGCTCATGCACGATCCGTGAGCCGCCAAAACCACCCCAGAATCGTGCATTTCGACCACCGAGTGTCGGATGATTCAAGTTTGCAACTGCAAATCCTGATGCAAACGTCATTGGGACTCCAAGGACTGCGTCACGTGAGGTGATGATTGGTTTGAATGCTTCGCTAATCACTTTGTCACTGAGGATTTTTCTTCCAGAGATTTCTCCCCGATTGGTGAGGAGTCCCTGAATTTGCGCAACTGACCGCGCGTTTCCATGTCCATTTGCAGCAGGGACCTGAGCGCTTCTCCAAGCATCGGAATTCACCACAGTCCCACCTCTAGGGAGTGGGGGACCAACGAGAGTTTTTGAAGCAATCTCGGTTGGTGGGACGACCTCTGGCGCATCTTGAAGGATTACGACCGGGGAAACCGAAGGAAGGTCAGTTGGGTCGAGTCCGATTCGAAAATTTGACCCAAGTGGTATGGCAATCTCGGTTTTAAAGAACCTTCCGAAACTCACTCCAGTGATCCGCCGAACAACTTCGCCGATGAGATGACCAAAACTCAGCATGTGATAACCCGACTGGGAACCTGGCGTCCACCAAGGTTCCTGGTTTGCAAGTAAATCTGTTGACTTCTCCCAGTCGTAGAGATCTTCAATGGTGATTGGTTGATTCCAGGCAGGCAATCCAGATGAGTGGGAAATGAGTTGAGAGACGGTTACTGAACTCTTGCCGCAGTTCGCGAATTCCGGCCAGAACTTTGCAACGCGATCAGAGAGATTCAGTTCACCTCGTTCAACGAGCACCAGTGCAGTTAGTGCCGTCATGGTTTTCGTCGTTGAGTAGACATTGGTTATCGTCTGTTCCGTCCATGGAATTGCTTGAGCGGTGTCTGCCCAGCCTCCCCAGAGATCAACTACGAGCTCGCCACGGACGGTGACGGCAACAGAGGCTCCCAATTCGCTCCCCGACACGAGATTTTGTCGAAACGTTCGTCTCACGTTCTCATACAGTGGGTGGCAAAAGCCGGAAACTGTCGCGTCACGATCGCTGTGCTGACTACTTGACATCTCGAAACACATGATATAAGATGCGTGCGCACGCATATACATTATGGATATGCCCGTCCGGCGGGAGGAACTACATGAGGCTGGAGTCAGGTGGCTAAGGATCGTTCTCGGTCGAACGTTGTCGCCGCGGTCATCAGCGCGTCTACCCGGCGAATGCTGCTGCGACTAGTTCTGCCGGTTCTAATTCTCGTGATCTGGACTTGGCTCGCCGGCTCGAAGTTGGTGCCTGAATTAACCATGCCGACTCCGATTGAAGTACTTCGTCAGTGGAAAATCATGTTTGATGAAGACGATCTAATCGTTCAGATTTTTACGTCACTGACCCGCGCTATGACTGGACTTGCAATCGGAGGTGCGATCGGATTTCTCATGGGTCTCTCTGCTGGGATCTCTGAAGTCGTTGAGAACGTAATAGACGCACCGCTGCAGATGATGCGAGCGATTCCGTTCATCGCGTTGATACCACTTTTCATCCTCTGGTTTGGAATCGGTGAAACACCGAAAATCGTCATTATCGCGCTTGCCACCTACTACCCGATTTATGCGAATACGTCTAGCGGTGTAAGGAATGTCGACGGAAAAATTGTTGAGTGCGCACAGTCATTCGGAGTCAGTGATTGGGAGCTTTACCGAAAAGTCATTATTCCACTAGCAATGCCCACGATTCTCACTGGGCTTCGACTGTCACTCATTATCTCAGTGCTCGCACTCGTTGCGGCGGAGCAAATCAATGCTCAGAGCGGTATCGGTTTCCTCTTGGCGCGCTCGACTGGATACGGCCAGAACTATGCGGTATTTGCCTGTGTAGCTCTCTACGCACTCTTCGGACTTCTGGCGGATTTGTTGGTGAGAGCCCTGGAAAAGGTCTTAGTTCCGTGGCGTTCTGGAGTTGCACTCCGATGAACGACGTAACGAACGGAACCGGAGATTTAGCGGTCAACCTGCGTTGCGCAACCAAGAGATTTTCAATTGCGAGCAACTCTTCCATACTTGACGGGATTGATTTCAAGATAGCGACCGGCGAATTCGTGGCGTTAGTTGGCAAGAGTGGTAGTGGCAAGACAACACTTCTGAGAATTCTGGCTGGCCTCGAATCCGCAACAAGTGGGGACGTCATCGTGCCACAGGCACGAACTGTGGTGTTTCAAGAACCACGACTCATCCAGTCAATGAAGGTCTGGGAAAATGTCGTGATTGGGATCAAGGACGTCCAAGACCTCAGGGCACTTGCAATTGCGGCACTGGCCGAGGTCGGTCTGGAGACCCTCGCAGAAAACTGGCCCGCGAAGCTCTCAGGCGGAGAAGCCCAACGTGTCGCCCTAGCTCGTGCACTTTGCCGTAGACCAAAACTTCTACTTCTGGACGAGCCATTCGGAGCTCTCGACGCTCTCACGCGATTAAACATGCAGCAAGTCGTAAGAACCCTCTGTTCGCGTTACAAGCCAGCGGTACTCCTTGTTACACACGATGTCGATGAGGCTCTCGCCTTGGCCGATCGGGTTCTCGTTCTAAGCAACTCGAAAATTGCACTTGAGGTTCAGATTGAAGCAGAGCGCCCTCGAAGAATGGGGACGGGAAAACTACTCGAATTCCGGAGCCAGTTGTTACGTTCGCTCGGCGTTGAGAGCGACTAAGACAATTCGACAATCGAAAGTCCCAATTAATCCAACAACCAAAAAGGAGAAATATGAAACCGAATACCAGAGTCAAATCAATCCTCACGAGTTTCATCGTGGGCGCGTTACTGAGCGCTAGTCCACTTGCAGCAGCAGCACAACCATCACGCCCAGAGGCCATTGACCTAAAAGGATTCACGTTGACGGTTGCAGATGCAGCGGGAGCGTTCAACGCAATATGTGAATGGGCAGACTGCATGAAAGGTGCTAAATACAAGCTGAAGTACGTAACCTTCGCTACTGGTCCAGAAGCCCTGGCAGCAACCATTGGCGGATCCGTACACCTTGCAGGAACGGCAATGGCTCCCGCAATTTATGCAACTTCTTCAAAAACCAAGGCACGAATAGTTGCGGTCACGAGTCCACCGTCAAGTCCAGGCGGACTATTCAGTCTTGTGGTGTCCAAGAAGGCTTACGAGAGTGGCACGACCTCGATCTCTGCACTCAGAGGAAAATCCTTGGCTCTCACAATGGGGACGGAAGGAGAGTACTTAGCTGTGGCAGCACTCAAAAAAGCGACAGTGCCATTGACGAGTGTGGCTTTTAGTAATCTCCTGCCCGCACAGAGTTTTGCGGCTATCTCGGGAGGTTCGGTGGGTGCCGCAGTTGTTCCAGAACCATTTGTGTCAATGTTGGCTGCTGCAGGTCACAAGATTCTGACGACTGGAACCGGGTACCTGCCCGGGTATTTTGCGTTTTATCAATCTGATAAATCGATGAAGAACCCGAAGGTAAATGCCGCGATTTCCGATTACCTCCGTCGGCACCAGGCAATGATGGTAAAAGTGTCAAAAAATGTCGAACAAGGCATAGACGTATACCAGAAACTGTTCTTCGGTGCTTACCCTGCCGCAGTTGCGCGCCCGCTTGCATCCAAACTCCTTGTTGGTGGACTTGCAAATTTCGTGCCAATCACCCCGAACGTAATTGCTGAGTTCCAGAAGGAAGCAGACGTTCTGTTTGAGGTGGGTAATCTCAGAAAACGAGTGAATATGTCATCCGCGTTCAACGCAAAGATTTACTATTCGACGCTCAGATCACTCCCCAAGATCAAACAATGACTCAAGGTTGCCCCTAGCGACCCTCTCAGCTAGGGGCAACCAGCGAGTCGCTTGAAATTACAGGATGAGGTATCTCGATTGATCACCGCTGACTCCACTCCGTATGAAGAAATTGCATTCGAGACATATCTGTATCTGTATCCCATCATGGTTATGGAGGAAACACGGCAGAGATCGCTGGCGCACAGTTCAAGAGGCGACCAAAACCTGTTTCATCACAGTCGGACGACTGCGAATCACAGGTGGCGACTAGTAGCTCGAACGAATATTGACACACTCTTCTCGAGTGGGTGGATCGATCTGTCAGAAGGATCGGGAAAACTAGAGATTCCAAAGAGCCATGACCGCTTCTATATGTTTCAACTATTGGACATGTGGACTGACACCTTTGGAGTAATCGGATCGCGCACAGTTGGAGAAGATGGAATCTCTGCTCAACTCTTTGGTCCTGGTGTGGCGACCGAAGTAATACGCAACAGCCGCAGCACCACTGCGATTAGATGTCCAACAAATTCTGTTTGGATAATCGGAAGGACTGCAGTCACAGCAAGTGAAGACTTGCAATCTGCACATGAATTTCTATCAGGAGTTTCATTAATCGCTGAATCAGAATCACAATTCATGACTGATACCCGTCGTGTTGCCCAGACGTCGCCGTCATCACCAGTAGAAACGGTTGAATCACTGTCAGCAGAACAGTTCTTTGAACAGGGCATTCGTTTATTGCGTCGTGAGTATTCGCACCTAAGCGATCTATCTCAGCTGTTGCGAATGAAGAGACTCGGTTTGGACCCGGCCCCGGGAGCGACATTTCCCACATGGCGCGATGAAATACGTGAGAAGATTGAGAAGTCCGTAGCGCGTGCGAGACAGCAGATTTCTAGTTCCATAGAGAATCGAGGGTCGAGAGTCAACGGCTGGAACTACTCCATTGATGGTTTCGGCACCTGGGGAAACGACTACCTACGACGAGCAGCAATCGCAAAGTTTGGGCTCGCGGCAAATCCTCCAGAAGACGCCGTCTACTTCACTGGAATGCGAGACTCCGACGGACGACGGTTGACGGGTGAAGGCGACTATCTGATTCGGTTCAACCCGGGTGAATTTCCGCCAGCTGGCGGATTCTGGTCGATCACCTTGTATGACGCCAATGGACACCTTTTCGCTAATGACCTCAACCGCTACGGACTTCGAAGCAGAGACGTACTTCGGATCTCGAACGACGGATCGTTGACTATTCTGATTTCTCAGAGGCAAAAAGACGCAATACCAGTCACGAACTGGATTCCGTCCTGTCCGGGACCAATCGATTTATGTCTTCGCATCTACAGTCCGGGTCCGGAAGTCTTGGACGCGACATGGTTGCCGCCGCAAATCAAGCGTTTGTGAATGTGTCTGGCGCGCTCGGAGGGACTCGAACCCCCAACCCTCTGATCCGAAGTCAGATGCTCTATCCATTGAGCTACGAACGCTGGTAAGCGCAACGCTACCGTCTGCCATGATTGGGGAGTGCCGCTTCATCCGCAGACCGCCGCAGTTTTGGACTTGATGCGTCAGGTCGGCAATCCTCCGCTTCACGAGTTGACCCCAGCCGAGGGCCGAGCCAACTATCTGGCGATGCGCACACCGTCCACGGTCGACCTGCACGAGATTCGAAACTTTGACGCCGCGGGCGTGAAGTGTCGGCTGTATCGGTTTAGTTCAACGTCTCCTGCGCCACTCCTTATCTATTACCACGGTGGTGGATGGGTTATCGGCGACCTCGACACCCACGACGACATCTGTCGAAAACTGGCTCGCGACGCCAAGTGCAGCGTGGTTGCCGTCGATTACCGGTTGGCGCCCGAGCATCCGGCACCCGCGGCACTTGATGACTGCATTGCCGCTACCAAGTGGATCTTTGCGAATTCCGCCTCACTGGGCATTGATACGTCACGAATTGCGATTGGGGGCGACTCCGCCGGCGGAAACCTGGCGGCACTCGTGGCGATGCATGCCGACGTGTCACTCGTGTTCCAGTTGCTCGTCTACCCGGCCACCGATGCACGTATGGGTCAACAAAGCCACACCGACAATGCCCAGGGATACCTTCTCACGTCCGACTCCATGAAGTGGTTCCTGGGTCACTACCTGCAGGGCGATGAAGCCAGGCGGCTGGACCCGATGGTGTCACCAATTCTCAGCGATGAGGCACTCCTGAAGAAGTCGCCGCCAACCCTCGTAATCACCGCGGAGTTCGATCCGCTCCGCGACGAAGGCGAGGAGTACGCCGCACGACTCGCATCCGTAGGTGTGCCGACCTCCACAGTCCGATTCCAAGGGCAGATCCATGCATTCTTCAGCATGAGTGACGTGCTGGATGATGCGGCCGCGGCCATTGCCTTGAGTGCGACATATCTGCGCAAGTATCTTGGAACCTGAATCGTGGCGCGGGCAACAATCACTGTCGACAACTACACGTATGAAGGTGTCGATGCGCACCGTACGCTGCACAACCTCGGCGAATTGTGGGCACACCACGTACACGGGCGCACGATTACACCCGATGTAATGAGGCGGTGTGCCGATGAACTCGTCACACTCTTTGCACCGCTCGCCGACGATGACAGCCCGGAACTCGCACCAAGTGAGCAACTCTCGTACCTCGGGGAGCAGGCGGCCAAGCGAATCGACGACGTGAATCCTCTCCAACTCGAACGCGCGTTGCGCGAGATGTGGACGCCACTGGCAGCTCTTGCGAGCGATGCGAACGACGCATCCACGAGCGTCAGCGGTGTCGTCGCTGGCCTTTTCCTGTCTGATGGTGGAGTACCGAAAACGGCGGTTGACAGCGTGGAGATTGGTTTTCGAGGAGTCATCGGGGATAGACAGGCGACTCGTCAACACCACGGGAGACCCTGGCAGGCACTGTGTTTGTGGAGTGCCGAGGTGGTGGCAGATCTTGCCGCTGCTGGGCACCCAATACGCCCGGGGTCGGCAGGCGAGAACATCTCACTTCGCGGCGTGGAGTGGTCGAAGATGCGACCTGGAACCCAGGTTCGACTGGGAGACGTGCACATCACATTGACCGCCTATGCGATTCCGTGTTACAAGAACAAGCAGTGGTTCACTGACGGTGACTACGAACGAATGAGTCATGAACGTGGCGATGCAAGCCGGCTGTACGCCCGAGTTGATCAACCCGGGCGGGTCTCGGTAGGAGACCGTCTGCAAACGGTGGCGTAGGGCGCAGCGTCAGCGTGTCGGCTGAACCCCAATAACCACGCCATTTCCGGGGGTATCCACCACCTGATTGTGCATTTGCGCTCGGTTGGATGGTGTCAGCAACGGTGCTGACAGAAAGCGAGAACATTCATCATGTACACCCTCGGAGTACTCCTCCTGGCAGCAATCCTGCTCGGCGCGGTCGTGTCGGTTATCGACTCGGTCCTCCGCCTGGTCGGACTCCACGGAGTAATTGCCAAGCTTCCCGTCGTCGGTGCCCACTGGGCGCTCATCATCAGCATTCTGATGGTGTGGCTCACGGACATGAATCCGATCGGCGGTTGGGGCATGTCCTTCGGAGACGACTGGATGACCTGGGTCGCCAACGGCGCCATCATCTACGGCATGATTCCGGTGAAGGACGCGGCAATCTCGATGATCAACAAGGGATTCAGAATGTAACGAGCGGTCCAACCGCTTCACACAACCCGACCCGGCGACCGTGCCCCCAAACGGGGGAATCCCACGTCGCCGGGTCGACGTTTTCCAGGCCCACCCCCAACCGTTCGAGTGCGGCCCGCATCACCGGTGGTCGCGCACGGTTGGCGCCGTCACTGATCTTCAGCGCAACCGCACGTCCGTCGCGAAGTGCTACGGCAAACACCGCTTCGGCACCGTCCTTTGCCATGAGCCCCGGCACGCCCTGCATGATTCGGGTGACGTCACGCGTAGGGCCACCCACCATGAGTGGATGCGACATCATTGCGGTGGCAACCTGATGTTCGGCAGTGCCGGATGCGGCAATGGCGATGGTTCGAAATGCGCGAGCCAAGCCAATCAGTGAGAGTGCATGTGCGGGAGCGCCACAACCATCCACCGCAATGTGGGCGGCCGGCTCACCCGCCAGTGATGGAATCATGTCGGTGATTCGCCGTTGGAGGGGATGATCGGGCGAGAGGTACGAGGCATCGGTTGACCAGCCGACGGCCATGCATGTGGCGAGCATGGCTGCATGTTTGCCCGAGCAGTTCATCTGTAGCGACGTGCGCTGTTTGCCGTTGCGCAGAGCCTCTTCGCGTTCCGACTCATCGAGCGGGAAGTCCTTCAGGTTGCCGAGCGATGTTTCATCGAGACCGGCGGTTGCGAGGATCTCGCGTGCGGCCGCAAGGTGTTCGGGACGCCCATCGTGACTGGCGCAGGCAAGCGCCAGAAGGTGCGGAGGCAACGACAGCCCGGCATCCACCATTGCAGTTGCCTGCAAGGGCTTCATCGACGACCGTGGAAACACGATGGCACTCGGATCACCGACGCTGAAAGCCACCGAGCCGTCGGAGTTCAGCGCGACAACCGCACCGAAATGCTGCGACTCGACGTGCCCGTTGCGGCGCGTTTGTGCCACAAGTTCGTACGTCGGGTTCATCGATTGACCTGCATCATGCCAACAGTCTTACTGAACGCTCAAGTTGTAGTTGCCCGAGGTCGTCACACCGTCACGGGTGACGGTGACTCTCACCCGACAGGTTCCAGTGCGGGTAAAGATCAACCGCTTCGTTCGGGAGTTCAGGGCACATTGCAGCCGTGACTTTGCGGCAGGCTTAACGACGATACGAGTCACGTCGGTACGGTCGATGACCAACGCCGTGAGCAGTGCTTTGGGGGCCTTCGACGTTTTGGCCACGAACACCGGTGTGGTGAACGATTGGGTGTCACCAACCGTGGTGCCCGCAGCGTTGGTTGCGGCGATTCGCCAGTAGTACGTTGCACCCGGCTGGAGGCGCACGAAGTTGGCGCTGAGCGTGGTCGTTTCCTCCCCGGCCACGTCCCCGGCGATCACGGTGCCGTCGAGGGTGGAGAAGTCCGGTGCCTGTGAGTACTGGAAGAACGCCTGCGTCGCCACTGTGTTTGCGTTGACCGTGCCGGTTACAAAAGCGGAGTCGGATGCGATTGCACTCGCAGAACCGCTTGCCGTGGATGGGGCCCCGCCAAGGGTGGTGAACTGCGCAATGGCACCGGAGACCGATCCGGCCACGTTCGTTGCGTTGGCTCGGTAGTAGTACGTGGTGCCGGGCATCAGGTTGGTGATGCCAACCTCTATCGCCGTGGGAACCGTGCCGGTCACCTGAACGGCATCGACGGTCACGCTTGCTCCGCTGAGGTCGGGCTGCACTCCGTACGTGAAAGACGTCGACGTGAGCAGGTTGTTGCCGATGGCCGTAGCGCTGAGATACGCACTTGTGGTGGTGATGCCAAGCGCCGGACCGGTGGCAATCGTCGGCAGAGCCGTCACGTTGGTGAGTTCGAGCGCCTGACGAACCAGTTCGGGATACGACGCGGGTGAGAATCCCGTCATGGAGGGACGGAGTGATGGCGAACACGGTCCGGACGCCGCCGAGTTCACGCCGATGAGCACCACTTCGTTCGCCACCTGCGTGATGATCGGGCCGCCCGAATCGCCCGAACAAATGCCGGTGGTGGAGGTTTGGTTTGCCGTGAAGGCCCCCGGCCACGTTGGTGCAGTGCTCAGTGGCTGGTTGATGACATTCGGTGTTGCCGACGAACCACTGGTTGCAGAGGTCCGGCCATATCCGAGGAACGAAACGATGCGACCCTCGCGACTCCATGCGGCGATTTCTGACGTCGACGCCAGACGCGAGATACTCACCCCGGACAGTTCGCTGGAGAGGATGAGGAATGCAATGTCGTCTGGTTGCGAGTAGTCACCACGCTTGCGCCAACCATCGACGGTGATGATCGCACTCTGCGTCACCGTCTGTGCCGACTGAACAACGTTCACACCCGGGGCGTACACGGAGATAGGAGCGGTGGTGACGATACCGAGGGAGTTCACCACGCAGTGCGCCGCGGTTACCACGATGCGGTTCGTCCACAATGCGCCGCTACACACGCTCGTACCGTTGACTAGCCGAACCACCGCCGTGTTGCCCACGGCGGAGGATCCACCAACCACGGCATGGGCCGGCGCAGGTACCAGGGCTGCACTGCCCGCGACAATCGACAGTGCAACGAGTGCGGACAACCGCGACCTGGTTCGCGGGTGTTGATGCCGTGTCGTTGCGAACGGACGCCGACTCACAACAAACACACTATGAGTGGAAGGTAAGAGCATCGTTAGGCTCAGCGCATGCCATTCGACAAACCCGCACCCGACATCCAGAAGATTCGTTCCGCATGGGACAAATGGGAGAAGGGCGAGGAGCAACCCGGTCGAACGCTCGCTGCACTGAAGACGGCGGGGCTCGATTCGGTGCTGAGAGAGCTGGCGGAAAGTGGCTGGAAGCCAAGCGCATAATCACGGTGTGTTGCGAGTAGGTGCGTCACATGGTGCAGCGTCGACCCGGAGGGCGTCAACAACTCCCTCGACCGGTGAGTTGGCGTGAACTCGATTACGCGCCATGGGATCGCCTCGATACTCGTGCACTGGGCGACATCGATGCCGTGTGTCGAGCAATTGCGCGACACCAACCCGATGAAGAGTTGCAACGTGCACCAGCCCAGGCCCACCCATCGGCGGTGCTCGTGCCGCTCTTCGTTGCCGACGAGCAGCCACGAGTGCTACTTACGCGACGTTCCGAACGGCTCTCGACCCACAAGGGACAGATTGCATTCCCCGGTGGACGCCTCGAACCCGGCGAGACGTCGTTGCAGGCCGCGCTCCGGGAAACTCAGGAAGAGATCGGTATCGACGCTCGAAACGCCCACCTCGTGGGCGAATTGACGGCACATCGCACCATCTCCAGTACCAGTCACATCGTGCCGCACGTGGTGCGATTGCCACAGGCACCGGTGGAGTTTGCCCCCAACGACGAGGTCGAACGCGTGTTGAGTGTTTCACTCGCCGAATTGATTCGTCCCGATACGTTCGCCCAGGAGCATTGGGCGTTTCCCGATCGCGAGGTGGTGGTGCCGATGTTCTATCTCGACGACGAAACCATCTGGGGTGCAACCGCACGGATGTTGCAGGACCTGTTGCTGTTGGTGCTCAAGCGATAGCACGTCGAACCACGGGTGACTCGACGTACTCGGGTGAGTTACGGTCCGGCCGCCAGACGTACGGCATGGAAGAACAACACCGCCCACGCGTCGCAACGCAAGCGCTCGCTGTGGCGGCGCTTGCTGCACGTGTCCTGGAGATCCCGCTGGAACCGATCATCAACCTTGGCGCGCAACGAGGCGTTCCACTCCACGCCGAGTGACAGCCGAGAAAGCACCGAATAGTTCGCGTACGCGAGATCATGCCGTTCGCACGCCAGGCGGAAGTTGAACGACCTGCCGCTACTACCAACGATCGGCGCCGAGCACCCATCGGTGGAGGTGATGAGCCAACGATGTATCCGCTTCGCACGCGTTCGTTCGATGCGAAACCGCTTCAGTGGCGTGTCGAAGACCAGACGGTCGACGATGCCACGATCGGGAGTGGATGCGGTCGCAACGGTACGTTCCCCGCGCGACGATGCGGCAATCACCGGCGACGCCGAAGCGCACGTCAACACGATGATTGCGACGGTTGATGCAGCCAACTGGCGCATGGGCACCTCGCAATGGCGGGACTCGCCCGCCAGTGTGCTGTGTGCACGAAGGGGTGGAACGTGTTGCCGATTTCGGGGAGTTCCCGGGCGGCATTACCTCCAGCGGCGCATGGTGGACACCATCTCGATGGCTACGTCGGCTGCCTCGTATCCCTTGTTGGTGTCGTCAGCCCGCGAGCGCTCCGCAGCCTGCTCGACGTTCTCCACGGTAAGTACTCCAAAGCCGATCGGAACGAGTGTTTCGAGTTGCACCTGCATAATTCCGTCCGCGCACGGTCCGGCCACGTAGTCGAAGTGGGCGGTCTCGCCGCGAATCACCGCCCCGAGCGCTACGAGGGCGTCGTACTTTTGCGACACCGCCATGAGTCGCGCCATGACGGGAATCTCGTACGCGCCCGGCACCCAGAACACCTCGATGTTCTTCTCCTTGACCCCGTGCTTTGCCAAATTTCGCCGTGCACCGTCGAGGAGTGCATTGACGACGAACTCGTTGAATCGCGAGCAGATGATGCCCACCTTCAGCGACTGGAGTTTTCGTTGGTTCATGATGTCCTGCCTTTCGTCTGCGGAACGTTGGTGATTTCATCGTGTGCAAACAAGTGACCGAGGCGATCACGCTTGGTGGAGAGATACGAGCGGTTCTCGTTGGTGACGGCGGTGACGATCGGAACGCGCTCCACGACACGCAATCCATAGCCGGCGATGCCGCCGTACTTTGCCGGATTGTTGGTCATCAAACGCAGTTCGCGGGCGCCGAGGTCCGCCAGAATCTGGGCACCGATGCCGTACTCGCGGCTGTCGACGGGTAGGCCCAGTTGCGTGTTGGCGTCCACCGTGTCGAGCCCCTGATCCTGCAGGGAGTATGCGCGAATCTTGTGACCGATGCCGATCCCACGCCCTTCATGGCCACGTAGGTACACCATCACTCCTCGACCCTCGTCGGCGATGAGCTTCATTGCGGACGACAACTGATCGCCACAATCACAGCGCAGGCTGCCGAACACGTCGCCGGTGAGACACTCGCTGTGCACCCGGGTAAGGACGGGTGCGCCATCGGAAACATCGCCGTGAACGAACGCCAAGTGTTCGATGCCGTCGAGCGTGGACCTGTACGCCACACATTCGAACTCACCCCATTGCGTGGGAACACGGGCCGAGCCGATGCGTTCGACCAGACGCTCCTTGTGGCGACGCCACTCCACCAATGCGGCGATGGAGGAGAGCAACAAGTCGTGTTGCCTGCAGAATTCGATGAGTTGGGGAAGACGCGCCATGGTGCCGTCGTCGTTTTGAATCTCACAGATGACCCCGGCCGGCTCGCAACCCGCCAGTCGGGCGAGGTCGACGGCTGCTTCGGTATGGCCGGCACGCTTCAGCACGCCGCCTTCGCGCGCACGAAGCGGGAATACGTGGCCCGGTCGGGCGAAAGCCTGGTAGCCGACGGCACGGTCGGCGAGTGCACGAATGGTGAGTGCTCGGTCGGCGGCGGAGATTCCGGTGCTGGTTCCATCCAGCAGATCCACCGACACGGTGAATGCGGTTCGGTGGCTCTCGGTGTTGTGGTCAACCATCATTGGTAGACGCAGGTCGTCGCATCGCTCGCCGGTGAGTGGTGCGACGACCACGCCGGAGGTGTGGCGAATGATGAACGCCAACTTCTCCGCCGTAACGTGCTGCGCGGCCATAATGAGGTCGCCTTCGTTCTCGCGATCCTCGTCGTCGACGAGCACCACCATGTCGCCGCGAGCGATGGCGGCAATCACGTCGTCAATCGGGGCGAATACGTCGGTCATCGTTTGCTTCTTTCTGGTGCGATGACGACTTCGACGTCATCACCGAGTTGTTGTGTGGAGACGAGGCTTCCGCGCCACACGTCGCCAAGCGTGGCCGCGGTGTCACCTGCAAATGCGGGAACTGCGTCGGCGCCACCCATGACTGCCGGCGCGATGTGGAAGACGTAGCGGTCGATGAGGCCGGCCGCATGGAATTGTGCGGCCACGTTGGCGCCACCCTCCACCATCAGTTGAAGCACGCCCTCGTTCCCGAGTGTGTCGAGCAGGTCGACGAGCGGGCCGGTCCACTCGGTGCACGGATGCACGCGCGCCCCGGTCGGTGCTCGCCCGAGCACGATTCGTCGCGGCGATTTACCGGGCGAATCACGAACGGTAAGTTGCGGGTCGTCGGCGCGCACGGTTCCAGCACCGACAAGGATGGCGTCGCTTGCTGCACGCAACTCGTGAACGCGTCGTCGGGCCACATCACCCGTGATCCAGCCCCCGGCGCCGGATTTCGCGGCGATGAATCCATCGATGGTCATCGCCAACTTGAGTAACACGAATGGTCGTCCGGTGCGACGATGGTGCAGGTACGCGGCAAGTTGCTCGGAGACCTCGGTTACACACACGTTCACGTCCACCTGAAGTCCTGCTTTACGAAGTCGTTCAAGACCCGCGCCAGCAACACGGGTGTCGGGGTCCTGCACACCCACCACCACACGCGACACCCCGGCAGCGATAATCGCCTCGGTACATGGCGGCGTACGACCGACGTGGTTGCACGGTTCGAGCGTGACGTACAACGTTGCACCGCGAGCCGCATCTCCGGCGGCGCGTAGCGCCTGCACTTCGGCGTGCGATTGCCCGACGGGTTGGGTGAATCCACTGAATCGACGACCATCGGTGGCCACGAGCACGGCTCCGACCCATGGGTTGGGCCGGCATGTAAGTTGCGCCGAGGCGGCGACATGCACCGCCTCGCGCATCGATTGTTGGTCGATGTCGTTCATCTCTTCCTGCTTCCATCCGGACTATGACCGTCGGCCTCGGAGTTTCACCGAATCAGTCCCACACCGCAAAGTGCGAGAGTCGCGGGCTTTCACCGCCGATAGGGAATTTCACCCAACCCTGCAAGAACATTTCAGTTGTGTGCAGCACCTCCCGGTGATGCGGTTGTCAGGCTACCGACGTCGCGACGAGCCTCGGTAACCGTGAGCAACACCACGGCACCGATCACGAGAATTGCACCGACGACACTTCTGGCGGTGAGGCGTTCATCAAGGAAGGCGACTCCGGCCGCAATCGTGACGACGGGCTCGAAGGTGGACGCAACCGAGGTTGGTCCCGGACCAACTCGTTTCATAGCCGCAAAGAAGAGTCCCATCGGCAGGATCGTGCCCATCGTGGCGACAATCGCCACGTTCAACCAACCGACGTTTGTTTCAGGAAACCGCACCTGCATGCCGAAAGGACGAACGACCCACAATGTAAGCCAGCCAAACATCGCACCGAACAAAATGATGGTGAGTCCCGTGATTCCGTCATATTTCGGCATAACTCTTGACGACAACACCACGTAGAAGGTGTAGGTGAGTGCACCAGCCAAGGTGAGCACCACCCCGGTGGTTTCGGCTCCGCTGACCTCACCGACCGTCAGTGAAACCCCCACGACGGTGGCGGTGAGACACAGTCCGATCACGTTGCTGGGTCGATGGTTCAGTAGCCACCACGACAGCAACACCGCCATGATGGGAAAGCAGTGGAAGATGATGGAGACGAGTCCGGAGTCCATCCGTTCGATTGCACCAAAGTAGAAGAACGACTGGAACGTGAAGCCGAGAAATCCGAAGAGGAAAATCTCGCCAAAGTCACGTCGATGCGGCCACGCGGCGCCACGCATGGTGAGGAGTCGGTATCCGAGCAAAAGCGGTGCAGCGATGAGGAAGCGGGCGATCATCAAGCCTCGACTGTTTGCGCCGTCCTCGAAGGTGTTCACAGAGAACAGGGGGTTGGCTCCGTAGAGCGTGCACGAAAGAACGGCGAGAGCGATACCAAGCGCTCGCACGTTGACCCGTTTGACGTCAGGCATGTTTTGCCCGTTCGTTGTCACGGCGGATCACGTTGCGAAACACGACACTGAACACCACTACGACACCAATCACGATGAGACCGAATACGGCGTACTGCAAGGCGCCACCACGATCACCGGCCTGCGTTGGTTCGAATCCACAACCCGGTTTCGGAAGCAGGCCGATGCACTCGTCCACGTCGCCCTCCAGTGGATACACGTACACCGAGGTGGGCGTGGTTGCGGAGTCGGTATCGGTGATCGACGTTTCGAAATCGGCCGTTCCGAAACCCGTCAACCGGATGATGCGCATGGCGCCTTCAGTCTGTCAGCCAACCACCACAACTACGGTGGTGGTAGTGAAATCGGTGGTTCACCCGACGGTGCTGGTGGTGGACTTCGGGGCGCAATACGCACAGTTGATAGCCAGGCGTGTTCGTGAAGCACGGGTGTTTTCCGAGATCGTTTCCCACGGCATTACCGCCGACGAGGTACGGCGGCGAAACCCAGTGGCGATCGTGCTGTCGGGTGGACCAAAGAGCGTGCACGTGGATGGCGCCCCGCGGCTGGACCCGCGAATCTATGAACTCGGCATTCCGATTCTCGGAATCTGTTACGGCTGTCAACTGATTGCACAGCAGTTGGGTGGCATGGTGTCACGTGGCGACAAGGGGGAGTACGGGCGCACAACGTTGACGCGCGGCGGAAACTCCCGCTTGTTGGCCGACAGTGCACCCACGTTCGATGTGTGGATGAGTCACTTCGATGCCGTTTCGGTTGCTCCTGACGGTTTCGTGGTGACGGCTTCCACACCGGATGCGCCGATCGCCGTCATGGAACACGATGCAAAGAGAATCTGGGCGGTGCAGTTTCACCCGGAGGTGATGCACACGCAGCACGGTCAGGACATCCTGCAACGGTTCCTGCACGAACTCGCAGGCATCGAACCACGCTGGACGACCGAGTCGATCGTGGATACCCAGGTCGCCGCAGTGCGAAATCAAATAGGTAACGGTCGCGCCATTTGCGCCTTGTCGGGAGGAGTCGACTCGTCGGTGGCCGCTGCATTGGTGCACCGTGCAATCGGCGCCAACCTCACCTGCATCTACGTGGATACCGGATTGATGCGCAAGAACGAGAGCGACCAAGTGGTGGAGACCTTCAAGCGCAACCTCGGAATCGAGTTGGTGCACGTCGACGCCGGCGATGAATTCTTCGACAAACTGCAGGGCGTCACGGATCCCGAGCAGAAGCGGAAGGTCATCGGCGAAACCTTCGTGCGCATCTTCGAGCGCTACACGGGTGGCGTAACGGACGCCGCGTTCCTCGTTCAGGGCACGTTGTACCCGGACGTGATCGAAAGTGGCGGGCGGGAGGGCTCGGCCACCATCAAGAGTCATCACAACGTGGGTGGGCTCCCCGACGACATGACGCTTTCGCTATGCGAACCGCTGCGCGACTTGTTCAAGGACGAGGTACGAACCTTGGGAACGGCGTTGGGTTTACCGGATGAAATCGTGTGGCGACAGCCGTTTCCTGGTCCGGGACTCGGCGTGCGGATCATCGGTGAGGTAACGAGGGAAAAGGTGCGCATCCTGCAGGATGCCGATGCCATCGTTCGGGAGGAAATCCACGACGCGGGATTGGACCGCGACATTTGGCAGGCCTTCGCCGTGTTGGCCGACATCCGCTCGGTTGGAGTGATGGGCGACGAACGTACCTATGCGCGACCGATCATCATTCGGGCGGTGACCAGCGACGACGCAATGACCGCCGACTGGGCCCGGTTGCCGTACGAGTTGCTGGCGACCATGTCGTCGCGCATCGTGAACGAAGTGGACGGGGTGAACCGCGTCGTGTACGACATCACATCGAAACCCCCGGGGACCATCGAATGGGAGTAGGCCGCTGGAGCGGCCGGCGGACAATCAAACCGCGACCCTGTAACAAGATTGTAAAGATTGCTAGAATGCCAGCATCGTGATTTGGACCGCCGTTCGGCGTACCCGCATCCCACGAACCCGCCCCACCTGGTTCGTACTGGCATTGTTGGGGATGCTCGCACCCCTGGCGATGCCCTCCGTGGCGTCGGCCGACTCGGTCGACGACCAGCGTCGGCGCGTGTCACAGATCGTTGACGAACTGGAGCGCCTCGCCAGCCAGGCCGACGAATTGGGAGAGAAGTACTCCGACACCCTGGCCCAACAGTACGCAATTCAGGGTGAAATCACCGAGATCGAAGTGAAGATCTTCGAGATGCAAAAGGAGCTTGCCGTGATGCAGGCGAACCTGGTCGGTTCGGCCAAGCGCTCCTTCGTTGCCGGCGGTTCGGTGGGCAGTCTTTCGAGCATTCTCGGCGGTAGCGGATCCCTCTCTGATGCCATGAAGCGCGCGTACCTGGGGTCGGCTGCGGCCAACATCGGGGCCGCGAGTACCGATGCCATGCAGGGTCTCATCGACGACATCACCAAGGAGAAGTCCAAACTCGAGGGTAAGAAGAAGCAGTTGGCATCCACCGCAACCTTCCTTTCCAACCGTCTCTCCGCCAGCGACAAGATGCTCCAGCAGTACGAATCGCTTCGTGCCCAAGCCCTGCGCGATCTGGGCAGCCTGCTCACGGAGGAGGAGCGCCGACGGGCCCAGGAGGCCGAAACCGCCGCCCGCAAGGAGGCCGACAAGAACCGTTCCAGTTACAAGGTGGTGGCGTCGTCACCACAGGCCGGAGTGGCCATCAAGGCGGCGCTGTCACAGCTCGGTATTCGTTATCGCTGGGGTGCATCGAGCCCGGGCGTGGCGTTCGACTGCTCGGGCCTCACCCAGTGGGCGTGGGCCAAGGCTGGAGTGTCGATTCCACGTGTTTCTCGGTCGCAATATGCCGCTCTCACCCGCGTTCCGGTGTCACAAGCACAGCCGGGCGACCTCTTGTTCTCGCAATCCACCTTCTTCCACGTAGGGATCTATCTCGGCAACGGGCAGATGATTCACGCCCCGCGCACCGGCGACGTGGTGAAGATCAGTTCGGTGACATGGACGCGTGTGCTCGGCGTCGGTCGCCCCAATTAGTTTGATGGCGTGACAAACGCGGCCATCACCGCCGGCTGGAAGAACGAGAGTTTTTCGGCAGCAGGCTTCACGCACGATGTGTATCGAAAGGGTGCCGGCCCCGGCGTGGTGGTGGTTCATGAGATTCCGGGAATCACGCCCAAGGTGTTGCAGTTCGCCGAAGAGGTGGTGGGGGCGGGATTTTCCGTGGCCATGCCGCTGCTCGTTGGCGACGTTGGGCGAGCGCCCGACGGCAAGTACATGGCGTCGTCGGCGAGCAAGGTGTGCGTCTCTCGCGAGTTCACCACCATGGCCATGCGCAAGACGTCGCCGGTCATCGCATGGTTGCGTGCGTTGGCCAAACAGCTGCACAGAGAAGTTGGCGGCAAAGGCGTTGGTGCGGTGGGCATGTGCTTCAGCGGAGGCTTCGCCCTCGGCATGATGTTGGACGACGTGATGATTGCACCGGTGCTTTCGCAGCCGTCGCTGCCGTTTGCATTCGGCAAGTCACGGTCGGCCGATTTGAACTTGTCGCCCGACGACGAACTTGCGGTTCAACGTCGAGCAGTCGAAGGTTGCCAGGTACTCGGATTGCGGTACACCGGCGACAAACTCGTGGGTGATCGCTTTGCAACGCTCCAGCGCCTGCTTGGTGAGCAGTTCATCGCCGTGGAATTTCCTTCCACGCAGAAGAGCGACCACTCCGTGCTCACCGAGCAGCGCCAAGACGCCGGTGTAAAGCGGGTGATCGAGTTCCTGCGCGAGAAACTGCAACCATGACCACCACCGACAAGCACCATGACGCCGCGTCGGCGAACGACCGCAACGCGCACTACGAATCGCTCGTTGACCCGGTAACCGATTGGACCACCGACTTCGACCACATGCATCCGGCATACAACGCGAATGCACCGGAAATCTGGCAACAGTTGCGTGAAGGATGCCCCGTGGCCCACTCGCCTCGCTACGGCGGCACGTGGTTGCCGGTTCGCCACGAGGATGTGAGTGCAATCGCCTACGACACCGAACACTTCAGTTCCGAGGACGTGGTGGTGAAGCGCATCAAGCCGACCGGCGAGAGCAGACCGTACGGTGGTGCACCTCCCATCACCTCCGACCCGCCGTTTCATCACCATGCGCGTCGTGTGCTGTTGCCCGCGTTTGCTCCGCAAAAGATCAGCGCGATGGAAGCCGAGACCCGCGCATTTTGTCACGGTCTCATCGACAAGTTCGGTTCGGCAGAAGTGGTTGATGTCGCTGACCAGTACGCCAAACACATCCCACCGGCCGTGATTGCGCACATGTTGGATCTTCCGCTCGAAGACGGCGAGTTGTTCCGCGAGTTCATTCACGTGGCGCTCGAGGGAATCGCCGAGGAACAAGAAGTTCGGCAGGCTGGCTGGCAAAAGCTTGACGCGTACCTCGATCGAAGAATCGCCGAACGAAGCAACAAACTCGGTGACGATCTGCTCAGCTTCCTCCTCACGGCCGAACTCGACGGAAACCGCCTGCATCCCGACCACGTGCGCGGAACGGTGGCGCTCCTCCTCATCGCCGGTATCGACACCACGTGGAGCGCGATTGGTTCGTCGCTGTGGCACTTTGCGCGTACGCCGAGTGATCTTGCCCGTCTGGTGGCAGAGCCCGAATTGTTGCCCGTTGCGGTGGAGGAAATGTTGCGGGCCTATGCGCCGGTCACCATGGCCAGAGTGGTGGCCAAGGACGTGGAAGTCGGAGGTTGTCCGATGAAAGCGGGTGATTGGGTGCTGCTGCCGTTCCCTGCGGCGAATCGTGATCCGGCTGCTTTCGATCGCGCCGATGAGGTGTTGATCGACCGCGAAATCAACCGGCACACCGCGTTTGGCTTGGGAATCCATCGATGCGTCGGGTCCAACCTGGCGCGCATGGAGGTGCGGATCGCGCTCGAGGTGTTCGTCGAGCGGTTCCCCGAATTCGAATTGGCCGACCCGGCCGCGGTGACCTGGAGCGTGGGTCAGGTACGGGGCCCGCGATCATTACCGATTCGCGTTCGGTCGCGTGCGACTGCGCGGGCGAAGTGACCAGCGACCATCGCGTCGCACTCGACCTGACGCAGCTGAATCCGGATCAACGAGACGCCGTCGAATACGGCGAGGGACCGTTGCTGATCATCGCCGGCGCCGGCTCCGGGAAGACCCGCGTTCTCACCCACCGAGTTGCCCACCTCATCGCCTCGGGCGTACATCCGATGAACATCCTCGCCATCACCTTCACCAACAAGGCGTCCCAGGAGATGAAGGCCCGAGTCAAGACGCTCGTTGGCGACGTAGCCGACAAGATGTGGGTGAGTACGTTTCACGCAGCCTGCGTGCGAATCCTGAGGGCCACCGCCGATCGGCTGGGATACCCCAAGAACTTCACCATCTACGACTCCGCCGACTCGCTGCGCCTGGTTGGGCAGATCATTCGTGATCTGAACCTCGATCCCAAGCGCTTTCCGTCGAAGGGTGCCCAGGCGCGGATCAGTTTGTGGAAGAACGAGCTGGTCGACCCGTTGGGTGCGGCAGGCGACGCCTTCGGCCCGTTCGAAACGAAGTACGCGGAAATCTACGCCGAGTACCAACACCGCCTGATGCGCGCCGGCGCCATGGATTTCGACGATCTCTTGGTGAATGTGGTGCGGTTGTTCCGCGATCACCCGGAAGTTCTTGCCGCATATCAGGACCGCTTCAAGCACGTGCTGGTGGATGAATATCAGGACACCAACTTGGCACAGAACGAGATCGTGCTGCTCCTGGGTCGCGAGCACCACAACGTCTGCGTGGTCGGCGATACCGACCAGAGCATCTATGCGTTTCGTGGTGCCGACTACCGCAACATCCTGCAGTTCGAACGTGCATTCCCCGACGTGTACACGGTGGTGTTGGCACAGAACTATCGCAGTACTCAGGTGATATTGGATGCAGCCAACGCGGTGATATCCAACAACGTCGAGCGAAAACCGAAGGAATTGTGGACCCAGGTTGGAGTCGGTGACAAGATCGTTCGCTACTACGCCGAGGACGAGGACGAAGAAGCACGGTTCGTCATCTCGGAATTGAAGCGCCTGCACCGGCACGAGGCGGTCAATTGGCGTGAGATCGCGATCTTCTACCGAACCAATGCGATGAGCCGCGTGATCGAGGAATTCCTCATCGACGGCGACATCCCCTACCGGGTGATCGGTGGAACCAAGTTCTACGACCGCAAGGAAGTGAAGGACGCCATTGCATATCTGCGATGCGTCATGAACCCTGCGGACGAGATGAGTGTTCGCCGAGCCATCAACGTGCCCAAGCGCGGTGTCGGTGACACCAGCCTGGAGAAGGTCTCGACGCTCGCCAAGGAACAGGGCTTGGCATTGTCGGTGGCCTTGCGGCGTGCCGCATCGGCCGGCGTTGGTGGCGCCGCGCTTCGCGGTATCAACGAATTCCTCACCATGATCGATTCGCTGGAGGGCGACGTGGTGCACGGACCATCGCACCTGTTGCGTGAGTTGCTCGAGCGCAGTGGGTACCTCGCCGAGTTGCGCAACGAGGACACCCACGAAGCCCAGGGACGGATCGAGAACCTCGAGGAACTCATCGGCGCGGCGGAGGAGTTTCCCGACGCCAACGACTTTCTGGAGAAGGTGTCGCTCGTGTCCGACACCGACGACATTGCCGGAGACGACAAGGTGATGATGATGACCCTGCACTCCGCCAAGGGTCTCGAGTTTCCGACGGTGTTCATCGTGGGCTGGGAGGAAGGCGTGTTTCCCCACAGTCGCGCCCTGCTCGACCCGACGCAACTGGAGGAGGAACGCCGACTCGCTTATGTGGGTATCACGCGGGCCGAGCGGCGGCTGTATCTCACCCACGCATGGAGTCGTGGACTACACGGCTCGCGTCAGTACAACCCGCCATCACGGTTCCTCGATGAAATTCCCGTCGACCTTCTCGATCGCAAGGGCAGTGTCGATACCGGAGCGGATGAGGGTCGCGGTCATCTGCGCGAACAAACCGACTGGTCGCGCACGCCGGTACCGGACTTTCGCCGGCGTGGTCGCAGCGTGACCTCGTCGGCAGGCGAGGCACTTCGCCCGCCGAGCCGCGAACCGAACGTGTCGCATAATTTTTCCATCGGTGACGACGTGGTGCATCCGGTGTTCGGCGAGGGTGTGATCATCGATCTGGAGGGAATCGGCGAAAAGGCCGAAGCCACGGTGCGCTTCGTGGACAAAGGCACCAAAGTGCTCGCACTTGCATGGGCGCCGCTGACCAAGCGGTAGCGAGGTCAGGGGTGCCTGGTGTGGTGTCGCCGCTGACCAAGCGGTAGCGAGGTCAGGGGTGCCTGGTGTGGTGTCGCCGCTGACCAAGCGGTAGCGAGGTCAGGGCGCGCGTAGGTCGAGCAAGAGGCTGGTG
>JAFMFM010000058.1 GCA_017856115.1 Actinomycetota bacterium
TCGAGCAACCGGTGTTTCAGGGCTCGTCGGGGTCTCGTTGATATGCAGTGATCGACTGCTCGCCCATAACGAGATCGGCCATTACAGCAGCAAAAAGTGCGGGCACCACGTAGATGGGACTGCCAGTGGATTCGGCAACGAATACCACTGCCGCGAGTGGCACGCGGTATCCCGCGCCGAGAAATGCGGCTACACCGAGAAACGTGTACAGCGATGCTTGCTGTGGATGCAACACTTCGGCAATGGCCCGTCCGACGAGGCCACCGTTCACGACGAGAGGCACGAACAACCCACCTGCTCCACCGCCGTACACGGTGAATGCCGTGGCCAGGCTGCGCACGACCAGAAGCAGCATGATGACACCCACCGCAAGATCGGGCTCGATGAACAACCACTCACGAAACACCTGGTAGCCACCACCAATGCTGAGTGGTGAACCCACCCACGTCTGGCTGGCCATAACCAGTGCGGCGAGGGCCACCGCGCTCGACCCCACTCGAATTGGCGCTCTTCGCCGGGGCGCCTGCTTGGCGAATCGGATGAGTTTGGCAAACACTCGAGCAAACACTGCGCTGACGGCACCGATGACAATCGCACCGAGAATGTCGAGAATCGAGAAACTACCTCCGGCCAGAGAGTCGTGCAGAAGAATCGGTGATGTATCGGTCAGTGATGCAAAGACGAGATAACTGGTGGCACTCGAAACGAGTGCCGGTAGCAACATGTGTCGTGCCATGTCGTTTCGGTACGGCACCTCCATTGCGAAGACGGTTCCGGTTACCGGTGTCTTGAACACCGCCGAAATTCCGGCCGCTGCACCGGCAATCATCAACGTTCGATGATCCACTCCGAGGAAGTACTTGGAGAATCGACGCTGCATTGCTGCGCCAACCGACGAACCTCCGTACATCGATGGCCCTTCGAGGCCGAGGGACCCACCCGTCGCGATGGTCGCCGCTGAGGCGGCAAGGCGTCGCATTGCAGGAAGTAATGGCAGTTGGGAGTTCGGCTCATGAAAACTGCGAAGAAATTCGTCGGATGTAGCGGCGGATACCGACTGACCGAGTTGAAGTATGAGGTTGGCGGCGACAAGTCCTACTGCCGGAGCGGCGGCCACCATCCAGAGCGGCCGCTGCCGCACGTACTCCAATCCGGTGTCGACCAGATACTCGAGCCCCCACACCCCGAAGCCGACGAGCAATCCGACCGCCGCCGATACGAGGATCACGGAGCGTGAACGACGAACGATTCCCTTCAACTCAGCGCGGCGATGCGCCAGCGACGATCGACGACGATGTCGATTGCCAAGAAATTCCACTCATTCAACCCTACGCCAACTGCTTGCACCGACCACGAAGGTGCAACACTTGGAAGCATGGCGACACGCAGTTTCGAACCGAATGATGCCCAAACGGTCGTCGCTGCGAATGGCGCTCGAGTCCACCGTGACCATCTCGCCCAAAGTGATGTGCTGCGGCACAATTTCTATGAAGTTCGCCCAGGTGCGTGGTGCCTCGTCGGGAACGGACTGTCGAATCAAACATTCATCGATGCTCCGGATGGAATCATTGCTTTCGACACGGGTGAGTCGGTTCAGGAGATGGCACTTGCGCTAGTGGAGTTGCGACAGCGAACGAAACGTCCGATCGCAGCCGTCGTATATACGCACTTCCACTACGTCGAGGGCACACAGGCGGTGCTCGATGAGGGCAATCACATCGAGCCACTTCCGATCTACGGTCACCCTCGGATCGGTGAGAATAAGTCCAGAACCGCCGGAGAGATTGCACCCGCGTATGGCCGAGGTCTTGTCGAACAATTTGCCATCGTGATGCCGCCGGACGGCGTCGATGGTTTGGTGAACGTGGGCTTGGGTTTCTCGTATCGCAACCCTGCCCATGCGCCGGCAACCCCGGGATTCTTGCCGGTTACCCATGTGCTACCCGACGACGGCGAGCTCAACATTGCAGGTGCGCGAGTACGTGTTCGTCATTCGCCAAGTGACAGCGACGATTCCATCAACTTCCTTTTTCCAGACCTGCATCTCTGTATTCACAACACGGTGTGGCCGGTGCTCTTCAACGTGTTCGCAATTCGCGGCGAGGAGTACCGCGACCCCCGGGTGTTGATTCCTGGTATCGACAACATCATTGCCTGGGCACCGGAATATCTCATTGCCACGCACGGTCCGCCACTGTCGGGTCGTGAGCGAATTCGAGAAACATCCGAGCGCTATCGGGACTCCATTCAGTTCATGTGGGACCAGACCGTACGGGGAATCAACAAGGGTTGGACCATGGATGAGGTCGCTGCAAGGGTTTCACTACCCACGTTGTACGACGAAGATCATTTCACCAGCGAGCGCTACGGCGTGGGCGAGCATCATGTTCGACAGATTTATGCCGGTCTCCGCGGGTGGTTCGATGGCGAAGAGTCCAAGTTGTTTCCACTGCAACCCGAAGAACGATTCGAGAAATTGATTACTGGTTTCGGCGGCAGGGAAGAGGTGGCCAAACAGGCGAGTGCGGCATTCGACGCCAACGACGTGCGTTGGGGTGTGGAGTTGGCAACGTGGCTCGCTCGGTCCGGCGCGGCAACAACAGCCGACAAGGAGTTGCTGGCGCGCGGTCTTCGTCTGATCGCAGAACGTACACCCGCGGCAAACATTCGTAACTGGGCGATCACCCGCGCCAGACACCTCGATGGCCAAACCCCGATGGATCGATTCATGAAGCACTCGTTCGGTGCCCGTACCGTCGCGCATGTGAGCACAGTCGATCTCATTCATACGCTCCGGGTGCTGCTCGATCCTGCTCGCGCCGAAGGGTTTGAGGCTCATGTTCGTTTCGTGATTGATGGCGAGTCCGCCGGTCTGCGAATTCGAAATTGCGTTGCGGTTCCAACCGACGGCACCGGCGCATCCGAGGAGGTGTCGATGACACGAGCCTCTTTGGTCGGGATTCTGTCGACCAAGCAGCCGTGGTCGGCTGCTGACATCACCGTTACGGGGGACCCATCCATGGTCGATGGGTTCCGTAAGTGCTTCGATCACGCAGGTTTACAAGGGTGACGTCATGGTGACAAAGCCCAGTGGACCGAACCTGCCGTTTCCTACCCCTCCATTTGCAGGCACAACCTCCCGCCTTATCGATAATTCAGTACCGGCCCGTCCCGGCGTGCCGCTGCCCTCGCCGGACGCGCCGAACATCGTTTTGATCTTGCTCGATGATGTGGGCTTCGGAACCTGTGGAACCTTCGGTGGGCCGGTGCCGACGCCTGCGCTTGATCGCGTGGCGGCCAACGGGTTGCGTTTCAATCAATTTCACACCACTGCGTTGTGTTCACCGACACGTGCCGCCATGCTCACGGGACGTAATCACCACGCAGTGCACATGGGTAACATCCCCGAAGGTGCAAGTGCGTTTCCTGGTTATGACTGCATCATCCCAAAAGAAGCGGCCACGTTCGTAGAGATCCTGCGACAGTACGGCTATTCCACGGGTGCGTTTGGAAAGTGGCACGTAACGCCGGCTCACGAACAAACGCTTTCCGGACCGTTTGATAGGTGGCCGACCGGTCTCGGATTCGAGCGCTTCTATGGAATCCTGAGTGCAGAAGCCAGTCAATACGAGCCGCCGATGTTCGATCAAACAACACCGGTGATGCCGTACGAAGGTCGCGATGACTACCACATGAGCGAAGACATCACCGAGCGAGCAATCGACTGGATTCGCCTGCAGCGTGCCTCCAACCCGCACCGGCCGTTCTTTGCGTACCTCGCGACCGGGGCAATGCACTGCCCTCACCACGTTTGGCCGTCGTACATCGAACGTTTCAAGGGTCAATTCGACGACGGTTGGGATGCGTTGCGTGAGCGCGTGTTTCGACGCCAGTTGGAGATGGGAGTGATCCCCGCGGGTACCACGTTGACACCACGACCACCCGAAGTTCCCTCGTGGGATGAATATCCCGACAAGTACAAGCCGGTGGCGGCGCGCCTCATGGAAGTATTCGCTGGATTCATGGCCCACACCGACGAACAAGTTGGGCGGCTCCTTGGCTCACTCGACGAGATTGGGGTAACCGACAACACGCTGTTCATCTACATCACAGGTGACAATGGCGCATCTGCGGAAGGCACCGTGCACGGTGCGTGGAGTGCACCATCATTCCAGAACGGCCTACCGGAAGACCCGGAGTGGCTACTTGCGCACATGGACGATTTCGGCACGGCACGGTGCGAGAACCATTACAACCTTGCCTGGGCGTGGGCGCTCGACGCTCCGTTCCAATGGATGAAACAGGTGGCGTCGCATTTCGGAGGTACTCGCAATGCCATGGCGGTGCAATGGCCAAAGCGAATAACGGACAAAGGCGCTCTGCGCAGCAATTTCCATCACGTCACGGACATTTTCCCCACGCTGCTCGAGGCCGCAGGCATCGAAGCACCTGGATTCGTCAATGGCCTCGCCCAGATGCCAATCGACGGGGTGTCAATGTTGCCGACGATGACGTCGGCGGCGGCGCCCGAAAATCACCATACGCAGTATTTCGAAATGTTCGGAAATCGAGCGATTTATCACGACGGCTGGATCGCGTCGTGCTTCCATGGACGTTTGCCTTGGAAGCGGTTCGACTCCGTGCCGTTCGACGGCCCGCAAGAGAAGTGGGAGTTGTACGACATTCGCAACGACTTCTCACAGGGCAATGATCTTGCACAGGTTCACCCCGAGAAACTCCGTGAACTGCAGCAGCTGTTCGATGCCGAGGCGCTTCGCAACAACGTATATCCGATGAAGGAACCAATCCAGGGCTTCGGACCGAAGTTTGCGGTTCCCGATGCGCTCGGTGACCTCACCAAGATGACTTACACCAGCGTGCACGTTCGGATGCCGGAACGGTCGGTGGTGAATCTGAAGAACTGCTCCTTTCGAATCTCGGCTGAGGTCAGCGTTCCCGCGTCGGGTTGCGAAGGTGTCATCGTGGCCCAGGGTGGCAACATGGCCGGATGGTCGCTGTACGTGGGCAGCGACGGCAAGCCCCGTTACCACTACAACTGGTTCGGTCATGAGCATTCGGTGGTGGTCTCGTCGGCTGCGTTGCTACCCGGCCGCCACAAGGTGGTAATCGATCATGCCTACGACGGTGGCTTCGGTGCCGGGGGCGACACCGTGATGAGCATCGACGGAACTCCGGTTGGCCATGTGCGAGTTGAGCGCTCCGTGCCGGTCATCTTTTCGATAAGTGGTGAAACCTTTGATGTTGGCCTCGACAGCGGGGCAGCAGTCGGGAATTATCCACATATTTATCGCTTCACCGGTGAGATCCACGGCGTCACGTTGGAACGTTTGAGTGAACCATCCGCTGCCGTCCGGGAGCTGATTGCCGACGCCGAGTTTCGCGCCAGCCTGGCCGTGCAGTAG
>JAFMFM010000059.1 GCA_017856115.1 Actinomycetota bacterium
ACGAGCGCGCCCATCGCCTTTTGTTCGCCCGCCTTGAACTTCGCCCATGCATCTGCGTCGGCCGCAATCGCCTGGTCCACCATCGCCTCGAGCGCCCCCGAGTCCATCGCTTCGAAGCCCTTCGCTTTTGCCATGGCAATCACGTCGCCCCCACCATTGGCGACCAATTCCGTGAGCAGCGTCTTGGCCTGGGTGGAAGTGATCTTGGCGTTCTTTTCCATCAGGCTCAGTGCCGCCAGGTCGCCCGCCGGTACGCGTGGCGTGGCGGGTTCGTCGGCGAATGCTTGCTGGACGTACACCAGCGCCCGAGCCGCGTCACCACCCACGTTCGCCACCGCACCGATGTAAGCATCCTGCCCACGCTCCACGACTACGGCGACGGCTTCGCTCTCCTTTGCAGCACCCGTCAACACGGCAAGCGCCTCGCGACGCGCGGCGGGCAGTGCCGGTAGGGCCGCACGAACACGTTCGATCCATGCCGCATCAGGAACCAGTGGCACCAGGTCGGGCTCCAGGAAATACCGGTAGTCGTCGGCGTCCTCCTTGGTGCGCAACACGTTGGTGCGTCCCGAGGCATCGTCCCAGTGCAGGGTTTGTTGCTTCACCACACCGCCGCCCGTGAGGAGATCGATCTGTCGGCGAGCCTCGTATTCGATCGCGCGACCCACCGAACGGATGGAGTTCACGTTCTTGATCTCGCAGCGGGTGCCGAACGGCGTACCGGGCTTGTGCACCGACACGTTCACGTCGCAACGCATCGAGCCTTCCTCCATCTTTGCGTCGCTGGCCCCCACGGCGAGGAGGATTGCGCGAAGTTCGCTCACGTACTGCTTGGCCTGCTCACTGGTGCGAATATCGGGGCGCGACACGATTTCCACCAACGGCACACCGGCACGGTTGAAGTCGATGAGTGAGTAGTCGCTCCCGTGGATTCGTCCCTCGGCACCACCGAAGTGCGTCGACTTGCCCGTGTCCTCCTCCAGATGCGCGCGTTCCACGCCGATGCGCACGTCGCCGGGAAGCATCAGCCAACCGTCGACGTTCAGTGGCTGGTCGTACTGGCTGATTTGGTAGGCCTTGGGCAGGTCGGGATAGAAGTAGTTCTTTCGGTGGAACGTACACGGCTGTACCCGACAGTTGAGTGCCAGGCCGAGTCGCATCGCCAATTCCACCGCATGGCGATTGAGCACGGGAAGCGCACCGGGAAGACCGAGCGTGACGGGATCGATGTTGGTGTTCGGCTCGTCGCCGAAGCGGTTGGCGCTGGCACTGAAGAGCTTTGTTTTCGTCGCGAGTTCCACGTGCACCTCGAGCCCAACGACCAACTCCCAGCCATCGATGAGTTGCTCGGCGGTGGCGACGACGCTCGAGGGATTCGTCGCGGTGGTTCCGACGGCGTTCATGCTGCACGCTCGAGTTCGGCGGCAACACGAAACATCGGTGCTTCACCGAGTGCGGGAGCCAGCACTTGCACGCCGACGGGCAGACCGGCCTCGCCGGTTCCGAACGGCACGCTCATCGCCGCATGACCGGCCAGGTTGGTGGGAATCGTGAAGACGTCGCACAAGTACATCGCCAACGGGTTGTTGGTCTTGTCCCCGAATTTGAAGGCAACCGTTGGTGACGTGGGTGTGAGGATGACATCGCAACTCTCGTATGCCTTGGCAAAGTCGTCGGCGATGAGACGACGAACCTTCAGGGCCTTGCCGTAGTACGCGTCGTAGTAGCCGGCCGAGAGTGCGTACGTGCCGAGCATGATTCGTCGCTTCACCTCGTCACCGAAGCCCGCGGCACGAGTGTCGCCGTACATCGCGTTCAGATCCTTGGCATCCACCCGCAAGCCGTACCGTACGCCGTCGAACCGGGCCAGGTTGCTGCTGGCTTCGGCAGGCGCCACCAAGTAGTACGCGGTCAACCCGTAGGACATCGAGGGCATCTGCACGTCCACCACGGTGGCTCCGGCGTTGCGCAACACATCGAATGCCGCATCGAGACGTTCGAGTACATCGGGGGACGAACCCTCGGGCATGTCGGTGATCCGACCGATTCGCATTCCCTCGACTCCGTGCGACAGCACCGACATCAACTCGGGTGCGGGCTGCGGCAACGATGTGGAGTCGAGTGGATCATGGCCGGCGATGACTTCCATCAGCAACGCGGCATCTGCCACCGTGGAAGTGAACGGACCAATCTGGTCGAGGCTGCTACCGAACGCGATGAGTCCCTGACGCGACACCATTCCGTAGGTGGGCTTCACACCGACCAAACCACACAGCGCTGCAGGCTGACGAATACTGCCGCCGGTGTCGCTTCCGAACGACACGGTGGCAAAACCCGCGGCGACGGCCGCGGCACTGCCGCCACTCGACCCTCCGGGAACGCGTGACGTATCGAGAGGATTGCGCGTCGGACCGAACGCCGAATTTTCGGTGCTCGATCCCATCGCGAATTCATCGAGATTGGTCTTGCCCACCATCACCGCTCCGGCATCGGCCAAACGACGTACCACCGTGCCGTCGTACGGGGGTTTCCAGCCTGCGAGAATCCGCGAAGAACAGGTGGTTTCGACACCGCGAGTGCACATGTTGTCCTTCAGCGCAACGGTGACGCCGGCCAATCGACCAACGTTCCTTCCCGCCTTGATGTCGGCGTCGATCTGAGCGGCGCGTTCCCGGGCGCGCTCGGCGGTCACGACGTTGAATGCGTGCACTTCGCCCTCGCGCGCATCGATGGCCGCCAGATTTTCTTCCACGACAGCGGCGGCACTCAATTCGCCGCTGGCCACCGCTCGGGCCACGTCGACTGCAGTGCGAAGCTCCACCATCGACTACTCCTCGAACCCGATGATCGGCGGAACCCGGAATCGGCCGTCCTGCGCGGCCGGGGCATTGGCCAGCACTTCGTCACGATCGAGGGAGGGAACCTCCACGTCTTCACGCATCACGTTGGAGAGCGGAATTGGTTGGTTCAACGGTTCGACGTTCGACAAATCCAACGCATCAACGTCGCGGAAGTGTTCCAACATGCCGGCGAGTTGGCTGGTCATGCGATCCACCTCTTCGTCGTTGAGGTGCAAGCGTGCCAATCGCGCCACCTTCGCGACGGTTTCGCGTGAAATCGACTCGGGCACGGGCAATAATGCTACGAGCGCAGATGCACGAGAACGCCCGATTCGGGCCACAGACTCGGTGGCTGAATTCCCACCACCGAAAGCTCTCGTCCGGTGCAGCAAAGCGGCGTCGTCATCCACTCGGGGACGGTGCGCCCCATTCCACCAACGGTTCCGAGCGCAGCGTGCGAAACGGTGTAGGTGCGTTCGGGCTCGAGCCCGTGAATCCGCCAGCGAGGTGCGACCAGCCACGGTGAACTCGTCAACTGCACGTATGCCAGCAGGGCTTCGCGTCGGTCGGCGGCAAACACACCGTGCGCGAGCGCCGTATGGTCGTCGAGGTCAAAGCGCACCGCGTCACCCCCGTGCAACAACGACCGGTGGCGTTTGTGTAACGCAATCGCGTCACGCAACACTTCTCGCTCGTCGTCGTCGAGTCGTCGTGGATCGCATTCCACGCCCATCCATCCGAACAGTGCGGTGATTGCCCGAAACTCCATTCGACTCGACCGCCCGGTGGTGTGCGATCGACGTGCGCCAACGTGCATTCCCAGCATCTCGTTGGGCACCCACATGCCCACACCGCGCTGGATGTATTGACGATCGAGCGGGTCGTTGCAGTCGCTCGTCCACACCCGAACCGCGCGCGACAACACCGCGTGATCGATGCGCCCGCCGCCCGACGCACACGACTCGAACTCCACGTGCGGATGCTCGGCACGAAGTTGGTCGAGCAGGCGATAGAACGCACGTGTTTGTCGGCGTACGGCCGGAGCACCGTCGGTACTGCTCGCATGGATGAGCGGTCGGTTCATGTCCCATTTCACGAAGGCAATGTCATGGTCGCTCAACAACCGGTGCAGTTGTCCGTGTACGTGGGCGAATGCCGCCTCGTTGGTGAGATCCAACACGACTTGGTGACGCGCCTGCACCGGCTCGTATCCGATTGCATGCAACACCCAATCGGGATGGTCGCGCACCACCATGCTCTGCAGATTCGCCATTTCCGGCTCCACCCAGATGCCGAAGTCCATCCCAAGTGAACGCACGTGGGCGATGAGCGGGCCGAGTCCATTGGGGTACACCTCCGCCGACACCACCCAGTCACCCAAGCCGGCACGGTCGTTGCGACGCGAACCGAACCACCCGTCGTCCAGAACGAATCGCTCGATTCCCATCTCCGCCGCCGACTCGGCGAGTGCCTTGAGTTTCTCCGTGTCGTGGTCGAAATACGTCGCTTCCCATGTGTTGAGCAACACCTTGCGAATTTTTGGTGGTGAAACCGCTACCTCCGGCCACGACGCAGCGTCGCCGTCATCCGCCCGACGCGAGCCGAGCGGCGTTCGTATCGAGCGGTGCATGATCCATGACGCGGGTGTGAACCCACTGGAGGAATACACGCCGATCGCAACGGGTGTCGTGTAGCGCTCCCCTGGCTGCAGGCACACTTCGCCCGGTAGCAGCAGTTCACCTAGTTGCACGTACCTGCGACCATCCGGAAGCACTTCTGCCCACGTTGCGTGGTTTCCACTCCATGCGAGGTGACACCCCCACACCTCACCAGCCCATTCATGCGCGTTCGTCGTACACCACCACATGGTGGGTGGATACTCGTGCGAGGTTCGGCCCGTACGGTTCTCACTGCTCCATGCACCGTGCGTGAGCGAGTGGCGATGAATCGACGCCTCACGCGACCATCGGCCCGAATAGGTGACGATGTCGTGGGCATGCGACGGCATCGGCAACGACACTGTGAGCGCATCGAGCAAGTACCTCGAGTCGCCCTCGTTGGTTATCGATGCACTCACGTGCAACGCACCCGACGACGAAATCTCGAGCGTGGTCTCCAACAACAGTTGCGCAACGTGATCGTGCGATGTGGTGGTGAGTGCGTTCGCTGATGACGTCACCTCGCACGACACGAATCGCGGTGCCCAATCTCGACCACCCGGACGATGCCCGGCTACACCGGGTCGCGCGAGCGATCCGAGTGAATGCTGCGGCACGATTTGCAACGGTGGGACGACGTCGAGTGATCCGTGCGTGAGTGGTCGCTTGGTCATCGCTGCGAGCGATTCGCCATCGTTCGCATCCAGTGCGGCCCCCCAATGGATGATTTCGGGCACACCACCCGACACATCCACCACGACGGAGGTCCCATCGTGCACCAAGTGCACCATGCGGCTCACCCCTTGGTGGAGCCGAGCGTCAAACCGGACACGAATTGTTTGCGCAGCACAAAGAACACGATAAGGGTGG
>JAFMFM010000024.1 GCA_017856115.1 Actinomycetota bacterium
TTGCAGTGATGTTCGACGAAATCCGACGACGATTGCCCTACTTACGAATCACCGGTGAACCGGCCTACCTGCGCAGCAACTTCATCAATGGCATCAAGCGCATGCCCTGTCGAATCAAATAGCACCGCCAGGCGAGCTTAGATACCGAAACTTGCCGCCCGCTGTGCGTCAGGCTTACCGGAGTTGGGGTAGGACGTGGCGGGCCACGAGATCGCACTCGGCGAGGTGCGGGTAGCCCGACAAGATGAACGTATCGATCCCGGCATCACGCAATTCGCGAAGTTTGCCGGCCACCTGATCCGGATCTCCCACGATGGCGATTCCGGCACCGCTGCGCGCACGGCCAACCCCCGCCCAGAGGTGTCGCTCCACGTAGCCGTCCTCGTCGGCTGCGTCACGCAGTTCACTTTGGCGTGCCACTCCTGCCGACGCGGAGTCGAGCGACTTCGCCCGGATCGCGGCGCCGGTTTCGACATCCAGACGTGAGAGCAATCGCGATGCCGCTGCCCGGGCTTCGGCTTCGGTCTCGCGCACGATGACGTGACTTCGCCATCCGTAACGCAGGGTGCGTCCGAATGTGGCCGCCCGGTCGTTCATCTCGCGCATTACCTCGGACATCCGCTCCGTGGTGTCGGGCCACATGAGAAAGACGTCGCACGACTCCGCCGCGCACTGACGTGCCGCCTCGGAAAGCCCGCCGAAATAGACGACCGGGTCGTGGGGGTGTTGCACCGCGATGCGTGGCGCGTCCACATGCGCCGTGATGAACTGACCGTCGTAATCCGCGCGCTTGCCTTGCAACAACGTTCGCAACACCGCGATGGATTCGGTGGTTCGCTGGTAGCGGGCTTCGCTCGACAAGGTTTCGCCCGGCACGTCTGAGGAGATGGCGTTGATCACCAATCTTCCTCTCGCCATGTGCTGCACGGTGGCGATCTGACGAGCCAACTGCGGCACGACGAGCTCCCCGAGTCGAACCGCCAGCAACAACTTGATGCGGCTGGTTTCCACGGCGATGGCCGAGGCAAACGCGGTGGCGTCGATACCGAGTGCATATCCCGACGGCAGGAGCACGTTGTCGAATCCGTTCTGTTCGGCGCGAAGCACGATGCTGCGGCAGTGGTCCCACGACGACTGCAACGCAGGATCGGGAACGCCGAGGAATTCGTAGTCGTCATCGCAGAGCGCGGCGAACCAGGCGTACTCGGTCACGGCAAGGGGCGACCCTCCGAAGCCGCCACGATGCGGTACAACTCGGTACGCGACAACGATTGCAATGGCGCCGAGGTTGCAGCAACGAGCCGCTCCGGCTTTTGGGTTCCCAGGAGCACGACGGGCTTGGCGGGATGCGACAACACGAATGCGTACGCGACCTGCTCACGGGTCGAACCGTGCGTGGCCGCCAAGTCGTCGACGACCGCAAGGAGTTCGGGCCGCACGTTCTCGCCCGTGACGAGGCGCCCGCCTGCGAGCGGACTCCACGCGAGCGGCGTGACACCGTCGCGCATGCAGAGGTCGAAGGTGCCATCGCGAAGCGGACCGAGTGCCGCTGCCGAGTACTCGGGTTGCGTGGTTTCGATCGGTACGTTCAGGTGCGCTGCAAGCGCTTCGTGCTGAGCAGTCGTGAAGTTGGAAACGCCGATGCGATCGATCTTGCCCTCACTGCGTAACTTCATGAGTGTTTCTGCGGTTTCGCGCGGATGGGCGAACAAGTCGGGGCGATGCACCTGATACAGGTCGATTCGTTCGATGCCGAGTCGCCGCAGCGAGTCTTCGCATTCGCGCCGCAGCGTGACCGGGCTCTGGTCGTAGGGAATGCCGGGCGTGATTCCGCCCTTGGTCGCCACGATCACCTTGTCGCGCAACGCGGGCGAACGCTTCAGCACCGAGCCCAAGAGTTCCTCTGCGGCGCCGAATCCTCGCCCGCCCCAGTTCCCGCCGTACACCGCGGCGTTGTCGAGCAACGTAATGCCGCAGTCGACGGCGGACTGCACGAGATGATCGGCTACGTCAACCGATTCGTGCGTGAAGCGCCACAAACCCAAGCCGTAACGACCGAACGTCATATGAACCATTTTGGCAGACGAGCCAATCGCACCCGGCGCTGGTGGCGCCGTGCACGAGCCGACTAGTTCAGGAGCATCCGCTGGTGGAACCGCAGTCGCCGCATACGTGACAGGCTCCAGCGCGTCGCATGTTGGACGATCCGCACGACGAGCAGATTGCACCCGTTCGTGCCGACTTGGATTCGCCATGACCCATCGCTCCTGCGGCCATGCTGGCTGCAAGTTCACCCGCGGACGGGATCGTCTTCGGGTCGGCGATCACGTCCACACCCTGTGCGGTGTCGACGGCCGTCTCTTCCACACCTGGCAGCGTCGGCTGCATGCGCTCCTCGCGCGTGAAGATGCCGAGCTCGGCACGCTCCGCCGGCGTCATGTACTCCACCGCCAGGCGACGGAACAGGTAGTCGATGATCGACGAGGCCATGCGAATGTCGGGATCGTCGGTCATGCCGGCCGGTTCGAAGCGCGTGTTGATGAACGCTTCGACGAAGGCATGCAACGGCACCCCGTACTGCAGGCCGTACGACACGCTCTTGGCGAACGAGTCCATGATGCCGGCCAGGGTGGAGCCCTGCTTGGACACCGTGAGGAAGATCTCGCCCGGGCGACCGTCCTCGTACTCGCCCACGTTGGCAAAGCCCTTGCAGTCGGCAACGCGGAACTCGAACGTGCGGCCACGACGTGAGCGTGGCAACTTCTGGCGCACCGGCTGGTTGACGACGCGCTCGATGATGCGCTCGGCGGTAGCCGTGGCGGCGTTGTCGGCCTTGTCGTCGTCCTTCTTCATCGTGGAGAGTGGCTGACCCACCTTGCAGTTGTCGCGGTAAATCGCCACGGCCTTCAAGCCGAGCTCCCACGACAACATGTGGATCTTTTCGATCTCCTCGATCGTGGCTTCCTCCGGCATGTTGACCGTCTTGGAGATCGCACCGGAAAGGAACGGCTGCACCGCACCCATCATGCGCACGTGACCTTCGTAATGGATGACGTTGTCGCCCATCGAGCAGGCGAATGCCGCGAGATGTTCCGGACGCAGGTCGGGTGAACCGACGATGGTCTTGTTGGTATCGATGTAAGCAACGATGCGATCGGCGACCGGCTTTTCGTAGCCGAGTTTCTTCAGCGCACGCGGCACCGTCTGGTTGACGATGGTCATGTTGCCGCCACCCACCAACTTCTTGAACTTCACGAGACCAAGGTCCGGCTCGATGCCGGTGGTGTCGCAATCCATCATGAGACCGATGGTTCCGGTTGGTGCAAGTACGGTGGCCTGGCTGTTGCGCACGCCGTACTCCTCACCGTCGCGCACCGCAGCCGCCCACGAGGCCGACGCTGCTTCCACCAGATCCGACTGCACCACGTCGGTGTTGTCGATTTCCTTGTCCGCATCGCGGTGCATGCGCAACACGTTGAGCATGTAGCGCTCGTTGGCGGTGAAACCGGCGAAGGGTCCCATTCGACTGGCGATGCGTGCGCTGGTGGCGTACGCGTGGCCGGTCATCATTGAGGTGAGCGCTGCCGCCCACGCGCGGCCACCGGTGGAGTCGTACGGCATGCCGAGCGCCATCAACAACGCACCGATGTTGGCGTAGCCCAAACCCAACTGACGGAAGAGGCGGCTGTTCTCCGCGATCTTCTCGGTTGGGTAATCGGCGTTGCCCACCAGAATCTCCTGGGCGGTGAACATCACCTCGATGGTGTGACGGTACGCATCGACATCGAACGTGTCGTCATCACGCAGGTACTTGAGCAGGTTGATCGACGAGAGGTTGCACGCCGAGTTGTCGATGTGCATGTACTCGCTGCAGGGGTTGGAACCGTTGATACGTCCAGCGGCATGGGCCGTGTGCCACTTGTTGATGGTGGTGTCGAACTGCAAACCGGGGTCGGCGCATTCCCACGAGGCGGTGGCGATTTGACGCCACAGGTCGCGTGCCCGCACGGTTCGAACGGTGCGACCATCCTTGACGGCCTTCAGATCCCAGTCGCGGTCTTCCTTGACTGCCTGCATGAAGTCGTCGGTGACGCGCACCGAGTTGTTGGCGTTCTGGTACTGCACGGAGAACGAGTCGGCGCCGTCCAGGTCCATGTCGAAGCCGGCGGCGGAAAGAGCGCGTGCCTTCTTCTCTTCGCGAGACTTGCACCAGATGAACTCCTCGACATCGGGGTGATCAACGTTGAGGATGACCATCTTGGCCGCGCGACGGGTCTTGCCACCCGACTTGATGGTGCCCGCCGATGCGTCGGCACCACGCATGAAGGAAACGGGACCCGATGCGGTGCCGCCACCCTTCAACATTTCTGCACTGCTGCGAATTGCGGACAGGTTGATACCCGAACCTGAACCGCCCTTGAAGATGATGCCCTCTTCGCGGTACCAGTTGAGGATGCCGTCCATGGTGTCTTCCACCGAGAGGATGAAGCACGCGCTTGCCTGTTGTGGCACGCCCTTCACGCCGATGTTGAACCACACCGGGCTGTTGAACGCTGCGCGCTGGGTGACGAGGATGTACTTCAGTTCGTTGCGGAATGCCTCGGCCTCGGCATCGTCCACGAAGTAACCGCCCTGGATTCCCCAGTTGGCGATGGTGTCGGCCACGCGATCGATGACCTGACGCAGCGACGTTTCACGCTCGGCAGTGCCTGGTGTGCCGCGAAAATACTTCTGAGCGACGATGTTGGTGGCGTTCAGTGACCACGACTCTGGGAACTCGACGTCGCGTTGTTCGAAAGCGACCGAACCGTCCTTCCAGTTGCTGATTCGCGCATCGCGCTTCTCCCAACTGATCTTGTCGTACGGGTGAACATCGGGTTGCGTGAAGTGACGCTGGATTCCGATCGAGAGACGCTCTGGTGCGATGGACATTGCATTGCCTTTCGTAGATGGTGGGGACTTGTTCTAGTTGAAGATGTCGGATTGACGGTGGACTGTTGTTGGGGGGACTGACCACCATAGTGGTTCAGTCGCCAACCACTATGGATGGTAGAAAACAGCCCAAAATTGAGGTTCCGCCCACAACCGGTAGGGCCAGCCTACAGCCGTGTCATTCGCATTTCGCCCGGGTTTTGGCGGCGTTCAAAAAGTTACGCGAGCGCAACAGATACGCACCGATGCGCGCGTACTTTGCTACACCGTCGCGGCAGCGAGTGTCACGGGGATGCCGTTCAACACCGCGTTACCCGAGAGCGGATCGATGGCCTCGTGATCGGTGAGCACGTTGGAATTCACTCCCGCGAATTCGTGCGCAATCCCCTGCCGCGTTCCTGGAACGTCGTGGCCCCAACCGTGCGGCAGGCTCACCACGCGTGGGCGAATGCCCTCGGTGATTTCTGCCGGAGCCACCACCATGCCGACCCGGCTGGTGATGCGCACCGGTGATCCGTCCTTCACACCGAGACGCGCGGCATCGTCGGGATGAATCTGCAGGGTGCAGCGGGCCTTGCCCTTCACCAGTACCCGAATGTTGTGCATCCAGGAATTGTTCGAGCGAAGATGACGACGCCCCACGAGCAAAACGGCGTTGGGATCCTGGTTCAGCGAGGCCTCCAATCGCGGTAGGTCGGAGAGCAGGACGGGCGGTGCAAGTTCGATCTTGCCGCTCGGCGTTCGTAGCACCTCGGGTACCCGTGGGATGAGCGCTCCGAAGTCCATTCCGTGCGGGTGACGCTTCAATTCGGCAAGGGTGACACCGCCCGGTGTGGTGCCGAATCCATCCCCGAACGGCCCGATACGCAGGAACAAATCGAGTATTCGGTCGGGACCCCGCAGCGAACCGTTTGCCGGACCACTCAACGATTCGTAGATGTCGTCGGGATTGCGTCCGGCGATCACACACGACTCGTCGCGAACGGTCGACTCGATGAGCGAGCGGATGGTGACTTCGTCCACCGTTGCAGGATCGGCATCCGCGCCGAGGCCCTGGGCGATTGCCGCAAGTTTCGCCAGGATCTCCCACTCGTCGGGAACTCCCGGGGGTAGTTCGAACACCGGCGCGCTGTAATTCGCCACGCTTCGGAGCCCGAAATTCAGCAGCGCCAGATCGTAATGACTTCGATATAGGTGCGACGGTGCGGGCAGGATCACGTGTGCATGTCGCGACGTTTCATTGAGATAGATGTCGACGCTCACCATGAAATCGAGCGAAGCCAGGGCGTCGTCGAGTTGCCCGCTATTGGGAGTGGACAGAACGGGGTTGCCACCAACCACCACCATGGCGCGAATCTGCCCGGTACCTGGAGTGGTGATTTCTTCGGCCATGAGTGCTGCCGGATACTCACCGAGCGCTTCAGGGAAGCCGCGAACGCGGGTCTTCCCGCGACCGGTCTTGAAGCCTTTGCCGATGCCGGGCTTACCTCGGGTGGTCGGACTGGCGGCCACCGGGAGCGGGAACATCGCCCCACCCACCACGTCGAGATTTCCGGTCACCGTGTTGAGCACGTCGACCAACCACGATGCCGTGGTGCCGAAACTCACCGTGCAGGTGCCGATGCGGCCGTACACGGCGGCACGGTTGGCGTCGCAGAGTTCGAGTGCAATTCGACGAATCGTTGCGGCGTCGATACCCACCGCCGCTTCCACCGCTTCGGGCGTGAAGGCGCCGAGTGCACCCTCCACCTCCCGTAGTCCATTGACGTGTTCAACCAGATGGTCACCCACGCTGGCTCGACCCGCCGCAAAGACTGCGTTGACCATGGCTGCGAGCAACAACGCATCGGTGCCCGGGCGAATGGCGAGCCACTCGTCGGCGGACTCGGCCGTACGACTGAGTCGTGGATCGACGACGATGATTCGGCCACCACGCTCACGGATGGCTTCCAGTCGTCCGGGCCAGTCGGGTGCAGTTGCCAGGCTGCCGTTGCTCGCATACGGATTGGCTCCGAGCATGAGCAGCAGGTCGGTGCGATCGAGATCCGGCACCGGTACGGACACCGCGGTACCGAACATGAAACCCGCCGATACCTGTTTGGGCACTTGATCCACGCTGGATGCGCTGAATCGTTGACGGCTGCCGATGGCAGTGAGCAGTACGCGGTTGAAGGTCATGGCCGACAGATTGTGTGCGCCCGGGTTTCCGAGATAGGTGCCGATCGATTCGCGGCCGTGCGTTGCAATCACCGCGCCAAGCCCGCGATCCACTTCGGCCCACGCTTCGTCCCAGGTGACGGCGACGTGCGTGCCGTTGCGCTTCACCATCGGTTGACGCAGGCGATCCGGGTCTTCGTGCAGTTGCTTGAGCGTGGAACCCTTCGGACAGAGGTACCCCTTGGAGAACACGTCGTTCATGTCGCCACGAATTCGAACGACGGTGTGCTCGACGGAGTCACGCGTGCCGGCCTCGCGGGCGGATTCTCGCACCGTGATCTCCAGACCACACCCGGCTTCACAGAGCGGGCACGTGCGAAGTGCGATGCGATCGGCCATTGCGCTACTTCTTCTTTCTCGGTTTTGCTGCCGTGCGCTTTTCCAACATGGTGATCTCGCGCTTGAAGTCGGATGCTTCGTCGAAGCCTTTGTACACGCTGGCGAAACGCAGATACGCGACCTCGTCCAATTTGCGCAGGCGCTCCAGCACGGCCTGTCCGACCTGTGAACTCGTGACGTCGCCGCCCGTCAGCCGCATCGCATCCTCGACCTGTACAGCCAGCTCCGCCAGGTCGGCGACGGACACCGGGCGACCCTTGGTGGCGGCCTCGAGACCCATCACGATCTTGGACTGGTCGAATGGCTCCTTGTCGCCGCTTCGCTTCATGACGTATACCGGGAGTTCATCGATGCGCTCGTACGTGGTGAAACGCGTTTCGCACTTGAGGCACTGTCGACGGCGGCGCACAGCGGCACCGTCCTCGGCAGCTCGCGAGTCGAGAACTCGCGAGTCATCGTGACCGCAACTGGGGCATCGCACGCTTCGCCAAGAGTAGTGGCGAAGACCGCTCCCCCAACGGGGCGGCCGACTCCCAGACTACGGAATGCGAACGAGTTGGCCGCTGGAAATCGAGGTGCCGTTCAGTCGGACGAGCTCATCCACCACCTCGGTGATGCTGGCGTTCGGGGCGATTCGCTCGCCGATCGACCACAGCGTGTCACCGGGTTGGGCCACCATGTATTTGGGGGCAACGGCTCGACCCGTGGAATCGTCGGCGTTAGCGCTGCCGCCGAACACCGAGAACACGCTGATGACGGCAGCCATCGTCAGGGCAGCCAGCGTGGCGATGGCGCTGACACGGCGGCGGCGGTAGACCCGTTGAATCTCCCGGGTACGAGCAGTGTTGCGGCGCGCCGGACGGGAGGCGTACGAGGTGCGACTCGCACGACGGGTGGAGGGTTGAAGATTTCCTGCAAACACGATGGTGGCCATTGGGGGGGTCCTTTCGGGTGGTTGCGGGGCGAACAGGTGTTCTCCCTACTGACTCCACCATAGCGAACGGGTGTTCGTAGTACAACCTCCCCGGAAACCCAAGCCCAGCAAGGGTTTGCGGAATTTCTGGAGAAGTTGCGAACATGTGTTTGACCTTGGGGGCGAACAAGCGTACGCTTATCTGCATGACTGCCGACAACACCAATCCCATCTCCCGACTTGGCGACCGCCAACGCAAGATCCTCGTCTACATCGACCAATGCATGCGCGAACGCGGCTACCCACCCTCCGTACGCGAGATTGGTGAAGCCGTCGGACTGTCATCATCGGCGACGGTTCACAATCACCTGGCGAACCTCCAGGAACTTGGCTACCTACGGCGCGACCCCACCAAGCCACGCGCCATCGAGGTTCGCTACGACGCCTCCTCCGGTGTGACCATGGAGCGTCGCCCCGCCAAATACATCCCACTGGTGGGTGAAGTGGCCGCCGGTGTCAACGTGCTTGCGCAGGAGAACGTGGAAGACCTCGTCCCCCTACCGATGGATTTCACCGGCGATGGTGAACTGTTCATGTTGAAGGTGCGCGGCGAATCGATGATCGAAGCCGGAATCCTCGATGGCGACTTCGTCGTGTGCCGCCAACAAAACGTGGCCCGCAACGGCGACGTGGTCGTGGCAGGAATACCCGGTGACGAAGCCACCGTCAAGACGTTCAAGCGTGATGGCAACAAGGTGGTCCTCGTGCCGTCGAACTCGTCGATGAAGCCGCTGGTGTTCGACCCCTCCGAGGTCAGCATCTTCGGAAAAGTGGTTACCGTGCTGCGACGGCTGTAGGCCGGAGCGGCACCGTCAACACATGCTGCGACGGCTGTAGGCCGGAGCGTTAGGCGCCGAGGCGCCGCGCCAACACGTCGATGCGATGGTCTGGTTGCACGACCGCAACACGTACATTGTTCGCACCGCCAGCGCCGTAGAAGTCGCCCGGGCTCACGAGGGCTCCCCCGTCCCTGGCGAGACGCTCGGCGAATTCCCAGCCGTCACGTGCGTCGAACCACAAGTAGAAGCCACCCGCGGGCATGGCGATGGAGATGCCGGACCATGTCGACAACACTTCCGCCATGCGGGCCAGACGACGCGAGTACACATGGCGTTGCTCCGCTACGTGCGCGTCGTCGTTCAGCGCCACCACGCCGGCTGCCTGTGCCGGACCGGGCACCATCATGCCCACGTGCTTGCGCACCTCCTTCAGGTAGTTGACGATGTCGGCGTCGCCGGCGTAGAACGCCACGCGCACACCGGCCAAATTCGAACGCTTCGACAACGAGTGCAGCGCAACTACACCGTCGAGGCCGTGCTGCAGAATGCTCTCACCCTTGCGACTCCATGTGAACTCCACGTAGCACTCGTCGCTGAACACGGGCACGCCATTGGCACGACCCCATGTGGCAGCAGCGGCGAGGTCATCAAGCGTTCCCATCGGGTTGCTCGGCGAGTTCACCCATAACATGAGTGCGCGTGCCGCGTCGGCTGCGCTGATCGACGACAAGTCGAGTCCGCCACTGGCATTCATGGGTACGGGGACCGCACGACATCCAGCAAGCGTTGCGCCCATCTCGTATGTGGGATAGGCAACGGCCGGAAACAACACGGTGTCGCGGTCGGGAAGGCGAAGTTTCATGTACTGCGGAGTGGTGGCGACGAACTCCTTCGAACCGACACATGCGGCGATTTGACCCAGGGGAACGTCGATCCCGAATCGACGCTGCATCCAATCGTGAGCGGCTTTGCGCAATGGTTCCGAGCCGATGCTCGCGGGATATCCGCGCTCACTGTTGGACGACGACAGCGCCGCGACGACCGCCGCGGTTGGCGGGTCGCACGGTGTACCAATGGAGAGGTCGACCACCCCGCCGTCGTGCTTGGCGGCAATCTTGGCCAGCGCATCGAGGCGGTCGTACGGGTACGGCGGTGGGACGAAGGGTTGGGCGGTCATCTGCGTGGCATGGCGCTGGGTCGCGTAATCATTGGACGACAAATTCTGTCAGGCGGCCACGAGCCGCGTCAGCAAGTCGGGCCCGCACCCGAATACCGCCCTCTTCGTGCGAGGTGGACACCACCTCGCCCTCGCGATGCAGCGAGGCCATCACATCGCCGCGTTCGTACGGCACCAGCAACTCCACCACCGCGGTGAGTGACCGAACACGATCGCCGATGGTTCGTAGTAATTCATCGACGCCTTCACCGGTAGCCGCCGAGATGGCCACCGAGCCGGGGTTGTCGTACACCAACCGCTTGGCTGCTTCGTGATTGGCATCGCACTTGTTGAAAACCAACAGCTCCGGCACCCGATCGGCGGCAATCTCACCGAGCACTTCACGAACCGCGGCAATCTGCCCGTCCGGGTCGACGGCACTGGCATCCACCACGTGCAGCAACAGATCGCTGCGGGTGGCAACTTCGAGCGTGCTCTTGAACGATTCCACCAGGGTGTGGGGAAGTCGTCGAATGAAACCAACGGTGTCGGTGAGCAACACCGGCTCGCCACCAGGTAGCGAGAGCCTTCGAGTGGTGGGATCGAGCGTGGCGAACAGCCGATTTTCCACCAGCACGCCGGCATCGGTCAAGCGATTCAACAGTGTGGACTTACCGGCGTTGGTGTATCCCACGATGGTGACGTTGGCCAAGCCGCTGCGCGAACGGCCCTTGCGTTGCTCGTCGCGCGTGCGTTGTAGTTCGCGCAATTCGCGCTCCAACTTGGCGATGCGATCGTTGATACGACGACGATCGGTTTCGAGTTTGGTTTCGCCCGGACCACGCGTGCCGATACCACCGCCCTGTTGCGTGAGTCCGGCGCTGGCACCACGACGAATTCGTGGCAGTCGATAACGCATCAGCGCCAACTCCACCTGAGCCTTGCCCTCCAACGTGTGGCTGTTCTGGGCGAAAATGTCGAGGATTACCGCCGTGCGATCGATTGCGGTGCGACCGAGCGTCTTTTCCAGGTTGAATTGCTGGGCAGGCGACAGTTCGTTGTCGAACACCACGGTGTCGGCGTCGAGGGCCAGACAGGTGGCCTTCAGTTCCTCCACCTTCCCCTTGCCGATGTACGAGGCAGGGTCCGGCGCGTGGCGACGTTGCGTGAGCCGCGCCACCACATCCGCACCCGCGGTATCCACCAGGCGCTCCAGTTCGTCGAGGCTTTCCTGGGTTTGTTCGTCGTCCCGATCATCGAGCGTCACACCAACGAGGACGATCTTCTCCCGAATCGTGCGCTCGATGAGCGTGCGGCCCAGAGCCTCCTGATACGGCGTGTTCATTCGAGTATCGCTTCGGCGCGATTCGCTGCGGGCACCGTGATCACGATGCCGATCCCATCGCGGCCTGCCACGCAACCTCGTAGGCCCCGACATGCCGTGCCGGTCCGGTAAGCGTGACCCTGCCACGGGTCGGGGCGTGCACGGTGACGATTGCGTCGCCACCAGGCATGTGCACGAGCACCTCGGTGCGTTCACCTCCCTGCGGCACGAGCCCCCACGACAGAGCTGCCCACGCACTGGCACACGCGCCGGTACCGCAGGCGCGGGTGATGCCGGCGCCGCGCTCGTGCACGCGCATGGTGATGGCGTGTTGCTCGGGGCCGGGTGCTATGACTTCGAGGTTCACTTGCGGAACCTTGCGACCGAGTGACAGCAGGTCGACGTCGTTCACGTCCTCCACACCCACCACAGTGTGCGGGTTGCCCACCGTCAGGTGCATCACCGGGCGGTCGGGATGGGTGCCGATCTCGGCCCAGCCCTGCGGCGGGGAGAGCGGCGCGATCTCCCCCATGTCGACACTTGCAACCACCGTGTCTGCGTCACGCTCACCGACGGTCACCTCGCGAATTCCGGCATCGGTGTGCAAGCGATATACGCGCTCGCCGCGAGCCACGTCACTGCGGAACAATGCATGCGCGAAGCATCGGGCACCGTTGCCACTCATCTCCGCCGCGGAGCCATCGCTGTTGAACAGGCGCATTCGAGCGTTGACATCGTCGATCCGCTCGAGCAACATCAATCCGTCGGCACCGACCCCTACCGACCGATCGCACCAGGCACGTGCAGCAGCGGGCCAATTGATCAGTGACGGATCGCGAAAAATCGGGCCGGTGGCATCGCCCTGCGAGCGCACGTCGGCCATGTCGAGCACGAGGAAGTCGTTGCCCCAGGCGTCGAATTTGTGGACTCTCACGGCGATTTCCTCTCCCGTATGCCTATCGCAGCAGCGCCAGAACGTGCGGTGTCACCTCGGCCACAGGGTCGCTCTCCACCGTCACCCAGTGGATTCGCGGATCACGACGAAACCACCGCTCCTGACGCACTGCGAACTGTCGCGTATGTAGCACGATGTCGCGGACCGCCTCGTCGAGTGACGTCTCTCCGGCCAGATGAGTAAGGAGCTCCCGGTATCCAAGCGCTTGTCGAGCCTCCCGCGAGAGTTCTCCAGCGCTCATCAAACCACGCACCTCGTCGAGGAAGCCGGCATTCATCATCGCGTGTACGCGCTGCTCGATGCGGTGAGAAAGCGTCTCGCGCGGCCAGCACATGCCGACTTGCCGGACGTCACTGGGCGGATACGCACCCGTGCCGGGTCCGAACGATGAAAATGGCCTACCACTGCCGATGCACACCTCGAGTGCTCGTTCGATACGGCGACGATTGGACTTGTCGGTTCGAGAGGCCGCCACGGGATCGAGGTCGTGTAGCCGAGCGAACAGGACTGCAACGTCGGATTCGGCCTGAAGCTCGGACCGAACCTCGGGCCACTCGCCGGGCAACTGCAGATCATCCATCACCGCAGTGAGATACAGCCCAGTTCCGGCAACGAACAGGGCCGGCGCCCCGGACGCTGCAATCTCTTCGCGCGCCCGCTGCGCGTGAACCTTGTACTCGGCCACGGTGAAACGGGCGGTGGGCGCAACGAGGTCGATGCAGTGGTGGCGAACTTCGGACTGGTCGGTCTTGGTGGGTTTTGCGGTGCCGATGTCCATGCCGCGATACACCTGCATGGCGTCCACCGCAACGATATGTGCGCCGGATTGTCGGGCGACCGCCATCGCCACGTCACTCTTGCCGCTGGCGGTGGGCGCAACGATGGCTACTTCGCGCATGCTTACGCCGACGCGACGGGCAGTCGCGTGCGATGCGTGGGCAACGCGGTCACGTCCAGCAATCGACCCGCCAGATGGAATCGGGCGGCATCGGTGATTTCCACCCGGGCATAGGTACCGAGACGCAGTTTTTCATCGGATGAAAAATGTACGAGCTTGTTCTGCCGCGTGCGACCCGTGAGGTGGTCCGGATTTCGTTTGCTGGTTCCCTCCACCACCACCTCTTCGATGCGGCCGATGCGTTCACGATGTTTGCGCACCGCACTGCGATCGAGCACCGCCTTCAACCGTTCGTAGCGCTCGCCCACCTCGGCGGGATCACAGAATCTGTCAACCATGTTGGCCGCCTCGGTTCCCTCGCGAGGCGAGAAGATGAAGGCATACGCGGAGTCGAATTCGGCTGCGGCTGCAACCTCCATGGTTCGCACGAAATCCTGTTCGGTTTCACCCGGGAAACCGACGATCACGTCGGTTGTGACGGCCAGGTCGGAAATGGTGCGACGAGCCTCCGCAAGCCGACCCAAATAGCGCTCGGCGTCGTATCCGCGGTGCATCGCCGCCAAAATGCGGTCGCTTCCGGACTGCAACGGGTAATGCAGGTGCTCGCACACCGCCGGCGTCTCGGCCATTGCCAACAACGTGTCCCCACGCATGTCCTTGGGGTGTGGGCTCATGTAGCGGACCCGCTTCACCCCGGGAACGTCACCCACCGCACGAAGGAGCGCGGCAAATTGCGGCGCCACCCGAACGGACCCATCGCCGGCACGACGGCTGGCCAGCGAGAGATCGCGACCGTAGGAGTTGACGTTCTGACCGAGGAGGAAAATTTCACTCACACCACTCGCCGCCAACGAACGAACCTCGTCGAGAATTGCGTCGAAGGGCCGACTCATCTCCTTGCCGCGCACGGCGGGCACGATGCAATACGCGCAGGTGTTGTCGCATCCGATCTGGATGGTGACCCAACTGCGATACGAAGTTTCGCGCCGTACCGGCAAGGCCGACGGGAACAACGCGTAATCGTCCACTACCGCTTCGTCGAGAATCTCGGTGATGGCACCCGTGGACTGGGCGCGGTGCAGTAGGTCCACCGTGCGGTGCACGTTGTGGGTGCCGAGCACCACATCCACCCACGGTGCACGCTCACGCACCGTTTCACGATCCTTCTGGGCCAAACACCCGGCCACCACGATCTGGCGGGCCGGACCGGCATCCTTCCACTTCTTCAGCGTGCCGAGCGACCCGTACAGCTTCATGTCGGCATTTTCTCGAATGCAGCAGGTATTGAGCACCACCACGTCGGCGTCGTTCTCGTCCGTCACGGGTTCGAGCCCATCGTGTTCGAGCAAGCCGGCGATGCGCTCCGAGTCGTGCTCGTTCATCTGGCAGCCGAACGTGCGCACCACGTATCGACGAGTCACAGCACGTTGAAGGCTACTGAGAGGCCAATCGTGCGGGTGCCGCCCGTGGGCAACACCCGCACAGGCACTGCGGGTGTTGCGGCGTCAACCGCACCGCAACACCCGAGCGAAGTTGGCTACGCCAGGTCGATCGGTTCTTCGTCGCCCTTGGTGAAACCCGCCGGCTCCTCTGGCGCCGGCAATGCCATGGCTTTGTCGCGGACACGAGCCGACATTTGCATCATCACGTCGGGGTTATCGATGAGGAACTGCTTGGAATTTTCGCGGCCCTGACCGAGTTGCTCACCGTCGTAGGTGAACCAGGCACCGGACTTCTTCGCGATGCCCATTTCCACTGCAAGGTCCAACACCGAGCCTTCGCGACTGATGCCCTTTCCGTAGGTGATGTCGAACTCGGCCTGACGGAATGGCGGAGCCACCTTGTTCTTCACCACCTTGACGCGGGTACGAGCACCCACTACTTCGGCACCGTCTTTGATCGATTCGATACGACGAATATCGAGACGAACCGACGAGTAGAACTTGAGTGCACGACCACCGGGCGTGGTTTCGGGTGAACCAAACATGACGCCGATCTTCTCACGCAACTGGTTGATGAAGATGGCGACCGTGTTGGACTTGTTGAGGTTGGCGGTGAGTTTGCGGAGCGCTTGGCTCATCAGACGCGCCTGCAATCCGACGTGGCTATCACCCATTTCGCCTTCGATTTCGGCTCGGGGCGTGAGCGCGGCCACCGAGTCGATGACCACGACATCGACGGCACTGGATCGCACCAGCATGTCGACGATTTCCAGTGCTTGTTCGCCGGTGTCGGGCTGGGAGATGAGCAAATTGTCGGTGTCGACGCCGATGGCGGCTGCGTAAATCGGGTCGAGTGCGTGCTCGGCATCGACGTACGCGCAAATACCGCCGTTGCGCTGCGCTTCGGCAACGATGTGCATGGCCAGCGTGGACTTACCCGACGACTCTGGACCGAAGATTTCCACCACGCGCCCGCGGGGCACACCGCCGACGCCGAGTGCGATGTCGAGCGCCAGCGCTCCGGTGGATACCGCCTCGATCGACATGGTTTCCTTCTCGCCCATGCGCATGACCGACCCGGCGCCGAACTGCTTGTCGATCTGACCCAACGCGGCTTCGAGTGCTTTGGCGCGCTCGTTGGCGCGGGCACGATCACCCTCGACCGAGGGCTTCGCCTTCTTTTCCGAAGGGCGTTCCACCACTTTGTCGGTGGACTTTGGGGTCTTTTCCTTCTTTTCGAAGCTCATTGCTGATGTCCTTTCGTTGTTGGATGGGGAACGTTGCACCGTAGGGATGGGGTGCTATGTGGTAGCTCGTTCCCACTGCTGTGTGCATAAGCCACCAGGAACGGACTCGACCTTACCTACGAACACCTGTTCGGTCAAGCACCCTAGGGGGCTGGGACCCAATTTCCGGCGCCACGCCCGCCGAAGCCACGTCGCCTGCCGGACCCGCCTCGCCTGCCGGGGGTAGCGTGCGCCCTATGGCCACCACGATCCTCCATATCGACGGCATGAGTTGCCAGAACTGCGTGCGCCACGTCACCGACGCCCTGACCGGTCTTGATGACGTGCAATCCGTGACCGTGTCACTTGAAGACAGAACCGCCACGGTCACCAGCACCGACACCCTTTCCCTGCCGTTGGCAAGGGCAGCGGTCGAAGACGCCGGTTACACCATCCGCACGTAAGGCCCGCGCGCAAAGCCAGCGGCCAGGGCCTAGCCGGCCACCGTGCGAGCCTGCTCCTCGCCGTCGTCTTCGGCCAGGGGGCGCAAATACAGGTCAATGGCCTGCCACAACGTGTACGAGATCGGATAACCACCCACCCCGACCAGCAGGGTGACCAGCACGGTGCTGCCCAACACCGGCACGAGAGCCACGTCGGGATACGTAACGACCACCCCGATCCCCATGGTGACAAGGAGTGATCCACCCGTGGTGATGAAGCTGATGGCCATCGCTCCAAGCATGAAGCCTTCGTAGTTACGTTCCCATCGCACACCACATCCCGCGCAACGTTCGCGCCGTACGAACCACCGCGTAAAGAATGCCCGACGATTCCCACAATTCGGACAGCGTCGCAACACTCCACGCCACAACATTGCGGCGAGTGATGGTTCCCGCGAGATTGAGCCGGACGGCGATGGCATCAGCAATCGCTTGGCACCGGCGTCAGCGAACGAGTTCCTCGACGAAGTCGGCGAACACGCCTGCGTATGTCATCGCTGCCTCGTCGGTATGCATCACGGAGATGAGCCATTGTTCGTCCAAACCTGGCGGCAGGAGAATGCCGCGATTGATGCCGTGCATCCATTGTGCAAAGGCGAGGTCAAAATCGGTGGCCTTGTAATCGCGGTAGTTCTTGATTGGTTCTGGCGACCACGTAACGCAACCTTTTGCACCGAATTCCACCACGTTGGCCGGCAAGCCGTGTTGCGCCACCACCGAGCGACATGCCTCCACCAGGGAGTGGTTGCGTGCGATCACCTCGCGGGTCGTGTCCGGTGTGCAGATCTCGGTGAGCACGGCCTTTGCGGCGGCCATGCACAACGGATTGCCGTTGTAGGTACCAAGGTGCACCACACGGCGGTTGGTGATCTCGTCCATGTATTCACGCTTGCCGCCGAACGCGCCGAGTGGCAAGCCGCCACCGATCGACTTGGCGAGCGCCACGAGATCCGGCTCCACGCCGAGTGCTCCGGCGGCACCCGACCAGCCCGCAGTGATACCGGTCTTCACTTCGTCGAACACCAGGAGCGTTCCATACTTCTGCGTGATCTCGCGAACTGCCTGCAGGTAACCGTCGGTTGGCAGACAAATGCCGATGTTCTGCATGACCGGCTCCACGATGAATGCGGCAACGTCACCTGCGCGCAGCACCCGTTCGAGAGCCTCGGGATCGTTGTAGGGAATCACGAGCGTGTCCCCGACGACGCCCTTGGTGATGCCTGCGGACGCTGCCACGGAATTCGGGGCATCCGCTGGCCCGGCGGCATCCAGGGAGGGCTTCATCGACACCATCACTTCGTCGTGGTGACCGTGGTAGCCGCCCTCCACCTTGACGATCTTGTCGCGACCCGTTGCCGCGCGGGCTATTCGCAGGGCGTCCATGGTGGCTTCGGTGCCCGAATTGGTGAAGCGCCAAAGCGGGAAACCGTACCGAGCGGCCAGCAACTCGGCCACCTCTGCGTTGCTGGGACACGGGGTTACAAAGAGGCTGCCGTCATCCAATTGGGCCGACACGGCCTTGCGCACCGCAGGGTGCATGTGCCCGGCAAACAGGGCGCCGAACCCCATGTTGTAGTCCACGTAGCGGTTGCCGTCGACGTCGACCGACCAGTACTCCTGGGCGCGCGCAAGCACGATGGGGTACGGGTCGTAGTCCTGGAAGCTCGAGGGCACCCCGAGAGGAAGAGACTTGCGGGCTCGGGCATTTGCCGCCTGAGATCCCTTGGTGCGCTGGGCATAGACCTGAAGTTCGCGGGCGGTAATTTCCTTCGCCCGGGTAACTAAGGATTGCGTCAGCGTCTTGTCGGCCGCTGGCATGGTTATCAACTCCAAACAGGTGTGTGCCCCCAGTCTACCCATGGCAGACTGAAGGGTCCTTGGTGGGCGTAGCTCAGTTGGCTAGAGCGCCAGGTTGTGGTCCTGGAGGTCGCGGGTTCGAGCCCCGTCGTCCACCCCAAGGCGTGCATCACCGATGTGCGTTTCCTACGCATCAGCGTTCACACGTGCGTGCATTGCGTGCGCGAATTGGGCGTGCATCAGTGGTGCGAGTTAGGCTCTGGCGTTGCAATTTTCATATTGATGCCCCTCTAGCTCAGTTGGTTAGAGCATCGGACTCTTAATCCGCAGGTCCTCGGTTCGAATCCGAGGGGGGGCACCACTCATCTACGCCTGCGGGCGATGAATCGGATTCGCTCCGTCAACGGCGGTACTTGTCGAGATGTCTGTTCGCGATGTCGTCGATAGTGCACGTTCACTTCACCACTCACCATCCCGGCATGGGAGTCGGAGATGGCAAGAATCAGCGCGGTATCTTCGTCGCGCGACAAGCCGGGCCAACCGCCAACTTCCCAGATCCAGCGCGTGTACGTGGAAAACGTCGTCGGATGAAACGGGAGCAACCCATGGTTGTCCCAACACGTGTGCAGTGAACCGCGGGGAACTTCCCCCATCCACTCCGAGGCGTCGAAGTCTCTCTCGTCTCCGACGACCACACCGCTGGAATCGAGCCGTGCGGAATACCTACCGTCGCGCACGTGGAGTTGGCCTCCGCGCTGATCCACTGCCGCGAATCCGCACCACATGTGTCCGAAGTCCAGGCTCGTGAGCACGCGCTCGACGGCTCCCGGCGCGAGTTGATCATCGGCGTCGAGCAGCATCACCACCTCGCCATCGCTGCGTGCCAACGCCAGGTTTCGCGCCTCTGCAGCACCTCCGGCAACGCCGGAAGCCGCATACTCGGCTTGCGTCGAATCCAGCGACGCGACGAAGTCGCGAACCGTCGACGTCGGACCGTCTTCCTGCACGTACCAACGAACGAACCAACCCAATGGCACACGTTGTCCACGAACGGACTCCCAGGCTTCTGCGAGGTAGTCCGCGTGGCCGGATCGAACCGGCGTGATGATGCTGACTTCGCGGGCCACGGGCCCTACGCGCGGGTCAGCAACGTGATGTAGTCGGCACGTGTGGCGGGACGACTCAACGGTTGTCCGTTGGCATCCGGCACCGCCACCACCTGGGCATTCTGACGAAACACCACGCCGTCGGCGCGAAGGTTTGCCAGGAGCGTCATCGTCAACTGTCCGAGTATCAATACCTGCTCGGAACCGGGTAGATCAGCGAACAACGGGCTGAGGTCGACTTGGATCGTCTCTGCTTCCAACACCAAACCCTCCACGAGATCGGCGCGTTGTGTGAGCCCGGATCGAACCTCTCCGCGTGGGTCGACTTCGCTCGGACCGTCTACGAGCAATTGAAGTAGTTCCGTCTCCGCATATCCGGCACTCAACACCACGGCTCGAACCACGATGCCCTCGCCTCGGATGAAGTACACCAACGCACCACGCGCAGCCGGAGCGGTGGTCTCGGGGATCGGCTCGACGATGGAAGTGGTGGTCGTCGTCGGCGCAACATCCGCCACCTCCAACCCGGGTAGTTCACGCGACGTGGATTCCAGCGGAATGCCACAACCAACGAGGAGCAGTACGGCAACCGCACATCCCGGCACTCGCAGACTCATTCCGACGACTCCCCTCTGCGAAGTCGAGTCGTGAAGCGTGCCCCGCCTTCCGGGCTTCGACCGACGATGATGGCCCCACCCATGATGCGAACATGTTCTGCGGTGATCGACAATCCGAGGCCGGAGCCGGGTACCGCCGAGTGCTGGTTGCCTCGCACGAACGGCTCGAAGATGTACTCGTAGTCGCCTTTCGGGATTCCACTTCCCGCGTCGTCGAAGTGCAACGCAATGAACTCCCCCTGCACTTCGCTACGAATCGCCTCGAGACCACCGGCGTACAGTTCTGCGTTGCGGTGCAGGTTCTCGAAGACTTGCTGGAATCTCCTCACGTCCACCACCACGAGCGCATCCTCAACCTCGATGATTCGTGGGTCCAGCCCGTTTCGATGGCACAGCGTCTCGATGAGCGACTTCACCGACAGCTCTTCCAGCACGGGTTGCACCCCACCCGACTGGTATCGACTCATTTCGATGAGATCGTTGAGAATTCGTTCGAACTGGTGCACCCGCTCGCCCAGCAAATCACTCCCCAACTGGGCCCTGGTCGGTAGCTCATCGCGTTTGGCCGCGATGAGCTCGGCTGCCCCCTTTATGACCGTGAGCGGGGATCGAAGCTCGTGGCTGACCACGGCCCCGAAACGCGCCTCTCTGTCGATTCGAGCACGCAGTGAGGTGGTCATCTCGTTGAAGGTTTGGGCAATTCTGGCCAGGTCCGGCTCCCGAGGCTCCTTGGCGCGCTTGGTGAGGTCGCCGCCGGAGATCTGCTCGGCGGTCGAACTGATGTCGTGCAACGGCTCCATAACCCGACGCGAGAGCCACCAACCCACGCTGCCCCCACCAACGATCGCCAGGAGCCCGCCAATTGCGAGCGCTCCGCGAAGTACCGAGAGGGTTCGCTCCAACTCCTGCAGCGACATCACCCCGATGAACCATGTGTCACTCGTGGTCTGAATCGGGAAGCCAACGACGACCGCCGACTCATCGCGAATGCTTACGCGCTGTCGACCCGCCGAGCCCGATTCGAGACTGCGGATGAGATCGGAAGGAATGTCCTCCGTCGCAAGACCGACACCAGACACCAACCATGATCCGTCCTGATACAACGCAGCGCGGGCACCGGGCAACAACTGCGCACCCGACAGCAACACCTCCAACGGGTCCTCGCTGCGGGTGAGTGTCGATACCGCCAACCTCGCAGCAGCACGAACCTGGGTGACTGCCACTTCGTCACGTTGGCGCAGCAAGTACTCGCGCGACAAAAAGAACGTGGACAGCGATGCGGCAAGTGACAGCAAGGCCGCAACGGCGGTACCCATGAAGACGGTCTTGCTGCGAAGTGTGAAGGTGATCATCTACGGAATGAGTCTGAATCCAACCCCGCGCACCGTCAGCAGTTTTTCCTTCAACCCGTGGGATTCCAGTTTCTGGCGAAGTCGGTAGATCTGCATGTCGACGAGACGTGAGTCGCCGAGATAGTCGTACCCCCAGACGGCCTCGAGCAGCGCCTGACGGGAAAGGGTTGCCGGCGACGCATGCACCAGCGCACGCAGAACGCCGAACTCCGTTCGAGTTAGGTGAAGTCGAGCGTCGGCAACCGTTGCCTCGTAGCGCGACGAGTCGATACGTACCGATCCGACCGAGGTTGCAACCGCGGGGTCCGGAGTTGCACCGTCGGTTGTACGGCGAAGGATCGCACGGAGTCGCGCCACGAGTTCCTTTGCGGCGATGGGCTTGTTGAGAAAGTCGTCGGCGCCAGCTTCGAGACCCGTCACCACGTCGCTCGAATCTCCATGCGCCGTCAGAATCACCAGTGGAATGGTGGTGCGCTGTCGCAGGTTTCGAACCACGTCGATGCCATTGATGCCGGGCAATCGCAAGTCGATGATTGCGAGATCCAGTGACTCCAGATCCACCTCGGAGGTTGCATATTCGCCCGTCGGGGCCTCCACCACGTCGAAGCCCTCGTCGGTCAACGACGCAGAAATGACCTGGCGAATTTTTGAATCATCCTCCACAAAGAGCACTCGTGAAACCATGGCTACAGTGTCGCAGCATTCCATGACCACACATGGGAATCTGTGAAGTATGTCCATAACCAGTTACACGTTCGTTACCTGAGCGCCGAAAAGTTACACAACTCTCGGTGTTGTGACCGTTCCGTGATAGCGAATTGCAGAATCGGCAGGGACGATGGTTGGCATGAAGAACACATCCCCATCTTCAGCAACCATCTGCATCCCTGCACACAACGAGGCTGCAACGATCGGTCATGTCATCAACGTCGTGCAAGAAGTGCGCCGCGACGAGCCCGGACTCATCACTGAGGTCGTCGTCATCGACGACCGAAGCACCGACGCCACCGCGCTCATCGCCCGGGCTGCCGGTGCAAGGGTGATATCCACCGGGGTGGAGTGTCGTGATTTCGGTGGCTCAAGTGGCAAGGGAGACGCATTGTGGGCGGCACTGCGACGTTGTTCCACCGATCTCGTTGCCTTCATCGATGCCGACCTCACCGAATTGTCCGCCGATCGCGTCCGTCAGCTCATCGACCCCCTCCGAAACGATTCGCGCGTGCAGTTGGTGAAGGGAACGTTCCGCCGCAACTGCACCACCGACGGTTCCGGGGCGGGTCGCGTCACCATGCTCACCGCACGACCACTCCTCTCACTGCTTCACCCAGAACTGGCATCGTTGCAAGAGCCGCTCAGCGGTCTCTTCGCAGGTCGCGTAGAAACACTCGGGTCGCTGTGGTTGGACTGCGATTACGGGGTTGACGTCGGAATCGTGCTGGACATCGCGACGATGTTCGGTCGGGACAGCATCGTCGAGGTGGACCTCGGAGAGATTCGCCATCGCAAGCGTGACCTCGCATCGCTCTCCATCACCGCCGAACAAGTGGCGCGGGCCATACTGGCGCGATCGACGGATGCAACCGTCACCAACGCCGACCTCACCGTCCGTAGGTTTCCGCCACGGCAGCTTCCGGCACGGCCGAATCGTTTCGCTCACTCCGGCTACGAACC
>JAFMFM010000025.1 GCA_017856115.1 Actinomycetota bacterium
GACGGCGGGACGGGTGACGCCTCACGGGTACTTGAACGATGTCGGGTCCGTACCCGGCAGGTACGAAACACCCTTGCCGACTCGCGGCAGTTCCACCCAGGTGTTGCCGGGTGTCAATTTGATCTCGTTGCCGGCGGTGTCCTTCAAGGTGAATGGATCGCCTGCGTCGGCTCGCTCCCAGATGCCCTGAAACAACTTGCCGGCGGTGAACACCCAGGCTTCGCCCGAACCGATGGTCTTGGCCACGGGGCTGTAGCCGCTCTTGCTGTACTGCACGTACAGCACCACCACGTTGGCCGAGTTGATCCGAACGTCATCGACGTCCACATGGGGCTTGTCGTCCTGCGAACGGAGGAATCGACCGAACTCCGTGCTCCATTCCCACAACACCCGCACGCCGTCCATCGACAACTTGATGCCCGCCGTCTCGCGCGCAGTCGAGGGAATTGCTTCGTCGGCTGCACGATATGCGAACTGGGCGGCGGGAGGTGCGGCTCCTTCCGGCGCGAGCGTCCACAACTTGGAGGTATCGGCAATCAAGTTGTGTGGCGCGGATCGAGAACTTTCACGGCGATAACCACCCGCATCGTTGGCGGACGAATGGCTCAAGTCCACCATGGTGGACGAGCGAATCAAACGGGTGACCTCGGCGTTGCCGCCACTCCAGACGAAGAGTGGCGAATTGAGCGACTCCAACAAATCCACGTCCTGTTTGCGACCACTGCGAATCGGGCCAACCGGATCGCTGTCATTGGTATGGAACACCGCGGCAAATCGGGTGAGCATCTCCACGTTCTCTTCGAACACGATGTCGGCCTGGTTGAGACCCCACTGCGGTCGGGCCTTCGGATGATTGTCAATCTTGGCCACCAGGGCAGGACGAGTGAGTGGCGCATCCACGGGCAGGCCGGTGAGCGGAGCCAGGATCGGCGGAATCGTCGTGGTGGTCGTGGTGGTTTCGGCCACGGTGGTGGTGGGGGCCACCGTTTCGGGTGTGGCGGCCTCATCGCTGGCACCATCCGTGCCCCCGCCGCAGGCGGTGACGAGAACGAGGGCGGCGATGCCGCCAATGGTCGAGACACGACGTGCGAGGGTCATGGCTGAGGCTCCTTTGGGTTACATCTCGCGCAGCAGCGCTATGCGCTCCGCGAGAGGCGGGTGGGTATTGAAGAGTTTATGGAAAAACCCCAATCGACCCGTGTCATTCACCCCCGATAGCGGCTGCTCTATCCACATATGGGCCGTGGCCATCGATGCGGAATGTGTCACGGTGCTGTCGGCCTGCAGCTTCTCGAGGGCGGAGATGAGCCCGGGTGGATAGCGGGTCAACTGCACTGCCGACACATCGGCCAGCGTCTCGCGACGGCGACTCACGGCTGCCTGCATGGCCCGGGCGAGCAGTGGTGCCACGATCAACAACACGATCCCGATGAGGGCGAAAGGGTTGCCACGATTGTCGCGATCCCCGGCTCGTGCCACCCGCCCACCGTTCCACCACATCATTCGAATCGCGATGTCGGTGAGAATCGCCACCGAGCCGACCAGTGTGACCGCCAACGTCATCACCAGGATGTCGTAGTTCTTGATGTGCGACAATTCGTGCGCCACGACGCCTTCCAACTCCACTCGGTTCATCTTTTCCAACAAACCCGTGGTGACCGCGACCGCCGCATTCTTCGGGTTCCTCCCGGTTGCAAATGCGTTCGGTGCCGGATCGTGAATCACATAAACGCGCGGCTTCGGCAATCCCCCGGCGATGCACAAACCCTCGACCAGGTTGTGCAGCCGCTTGTAAGCCACGGGATCGGCTGGCACGGCTCGACTCATGCGCAAGGCGATGGAATCCGACTTCCAGTACGAAATGAACGCCATGACGCCGGAGAGCACGAGCGCGACGATCGTGCCCATCGTGCCGTTGCCCACCAGAACACCCACGGCCATTCCGACCAGCACGAGTACCAGCACGAAACCGAACATCAGCACCACCGAACGGCGCTTGTTGGCGGCGATGAGATCGTTCAGAACTTCACCGACGGCGGCATGGCAGCGGCCGCTTCAGCCTCGAAATATTCACGGTCGGCGAAGTTGAAGCCGCGCGCGAAGATCACGCCGGGGAACGACTGCGTCGTGTTGTTGTAGCGCTCGACCGCATCGTTGTAGAACTGGCGGGCGTATGCCACGCGGCTCTCGGTGTTCTGCAGCTCCTCCTGCAGCGAGAGAAAATTGGTGTTCGCCTTCAGATCGGGATACGCCTCGGAGAGCGCGAACAACTGACGCAGCGCACCCGTTAGCCCGAGGTCCGCGGCACCCTGCTCCACGGGAGTGGGCCCGGCCGACATTGCCTTTGCTCGTGCATCAATAACCGCCTCGAGTGCACCCTTTTCGAACGCCGCATAGCCCTTGACGGTTTCAACGAGGTTGGGGATGAGGTCCAATCGACGCTTCAGTTGCACGTCGATCTGCGACCAGGCATTGTCCACCTCGTTGCGACGACTCACCAAGCGGTTGTAGGAAAAAACCACCCACGCCGCGAACAGCGCAATTGCGATCAGCACGATCCAGAGCGCATTCATGACACCGAGGTTACCGTTCGCGCGAAGGCTCGTCGGGCTCGCTGAGATCGACGTCACCTTCGTCGTGAGCGGTTCGCTCACCTACCACGCGCTCGCGCAGCTGCGTGGTGCGGTCGCGCAGACTGGCCATGGTGTCCGCGACGGTCTCGGTAACGCTGTCCCGCACCACCTGCGACAACTTTGCGATGCGCGGGCGACGCAACAGACGATCCTCGAAGTACCGCACTGCGGCACTCGGTTGCACCACGATGCGAGCCTCGGCTTCTGCCGTGAGCACTTCGCGATAGATCTCCACGTAGCGCTCGGCAAGCGTGCGCATCGAGAGTTCCTCGGCTCGCTCGTTGCCCGCTGCAACCAAGCGTGCGCGCAACATGTCGTCGGTACCGACGTGCCGTAGTGCCTGGGCCAATGCGGCCGCGTCGCCTGCCGTCACCAGCACACCGTTGCGGTCGTGGGTCACCACGATGTTGTAGCCATCGATGTCGCTCGCCACCACCGGTGTTTGGGCGGCCATCGCTTCCAGCAGCACCAATCCGAACGATTCGCCGTGCAACGACGGTGCGCAGAACACCGTGCAGCGAGCCAGTCGCTCGATCTTCTCCGTCTCGGAAACCTGGCCAAGCCACTCGATGCGCTCGGCAACGTGCGGGTCGCGGGTGTAGCGCTTTCGTACGTCGGCGATGTTCGGGCCGTCCGAGCAGACCCACAGTCGAAAGTCGTCGGGCAACAACAGGAATGCGTCGAGCAACGTCTCCAGGCCCTTACGTGGTTCGTGGCGACCACAGAACAGAATCGTCGGATGCCGTTCCCGCCGGAGATGCGGGCGTCGGTACGTGTCGATGTCGATTCCGTTGTACAGCACTTCGAACGACCCACCAACGTGTCTGGCAGCCATGTCACGTGCGGCAGCCGACACCGCCACGCGGTGGTCGAGGTGGGTGCCGAGCCATTCCAACCCCTTGCGCACGCGGCGGTACCAGGCGATCTCGCCCGACGCATGGAAGGTTCCCACCATCGGCGCAAGGCGCAACATGAGGGCGGTGACGGTCGGGCCCGGCGCCATCGGCTCGTGAAGGTGCAGGATGTCGAACGCCTCGTCGTTCAGTGCGCGCAACGTGCGGAGTGCCGCGGACGGGTCGGGCGCGAGCGGCACGGTCGACCCGTTTGCCATGGTTGGCAGGCTGTTGCCGAGGGGCGTAACGAACGGCTCCGGGGGCGGACCGTCGCACGGGCCGAGCACGCGAACCTCGTGGCCCATCCGTCGAAGTTCGCGCGCCAATCCCAGGACCTGATGTTGTACGCCGCCCGGAATCGTGAGGCTGTACGGACTCACCATCGCAATTCGCAGCATTGCGTCACGTCGACTCGCCGATGGCACAGCGTTCACCCCCTTCACGGTACGGTGGGCGCAGCGGTGTTGCACCGCGGCTCCATGACTGCTCGCGCCACTCTTCCCGCCATCTCGCTGGTCGCGTCACCGACTCGACGTGGCGCAGTGTTGCAACTGGCTCGCGAAGCCGAGGATCGTGGTTTCACGCACGTGGCCTGTCCGAGTCTCGGGGCAGCGATGCCACTGTGCACCTCGCTGGCGCACGTGACCACCACGTTGTCCTACTTCACGTCGATTCAACCGATCTATCTCGCTCATCCGGTGGAAGCCGGCAATGCCGCCGCCCACATTCACGAGATCACCGGCGGTCGATTCGCCTTCGGAATCGGCGTCAGCCACGGCCCGGTCGTACAGCGACTCGGCGTGTCCACGGGCAAGCCGCTCGGCGACGTTCGCGAATACGTCGCAGCATTGCGCGCCAACGAGAAGTTCGGTGGAGCACTTCCTCCCATCTACCTCGCAACGCTGCGCGACAAGATGCTCGACCTTGCAGTCGAAATCGCCGACGGCGCGCTGTGGGCCAATGCGTCGTTGCGCGCGATTCCGTCACAGATAGGACGAATCCCGTCGGAAAAGCGGCCCGGTTTCTTCATGGCCAACATGATTCCCACCGTGATCTGCGACGACATCGAGGCGGCGCGAGCCGTCAACCGACGAACGCTCGTCATGTACGCAACACTTCCGAACTATCGCAACTATTGGCGGGCCGCCGGACACGGGGCGCAAGTCGACGAGTTCGAGCGGGTTCTCGCCACGGCCTCGCGCGAAGCGCTCGGCGACTCCCTCACCGCCGTGATGACCAACGAGTGGCTCGACGACTGCACGATTTCCGGTCCCGCCGAGGTGGTTCGCGACCGATTCACTGCGTGGTCGGCCACCGGAGTAATGCCCGTCGCGGTGATGTCGGCGGTGGATGGCGGCCAGGCCAAGGGCGTGGCGAACCTCTTTGCCGCCTACCGGTAGCCGGGGTCGCTCGGCCAATTGGGCGAGAACAGGTGCCACTGCTCGGGTGCTCGTCGAATCAGCACCTCGAGTTCGCGCACCAACATCTGTGTGAGTTGCTGCACGTCGTCGCGCAATCTCCCGCGAACGGGCAGCGTCAATGGCGGTCGCACCACGGTGTGATGGCCGTCGACACGTCGCGTGAAGTACACCGACGTGGGCAGCAATGCGGCTCCGGTACGTAACGCAAAGAACGCGGCTCCGGCCGGCACCGTGGTGCGTTCACCGAAGAACTCCACCTCCACACCGTTGCGCTGGATGTCGCGGTCCGACATCAAACACACCACGTGATTCGCCCGCAGCGCCTCCTGTACCGCGATACCCGCCCGATCATCGAGCGGAATCACGTTGATGCCCTGCGATTTACGCACCTCGAGGAAGGCCTCGTAGGTTTCACGCGACTCCAACACCTCCACCACTGCGCTCACGTCGATTCCGCGTTGCGCCAACCAGCGACCGGCCCACTCCCATCCACCCACGTGCGGAAGCGCGACGATCACCCCCTTGCCGTCGGCAAGACCCTTCTCGATATGGGAATAGCCCTCGACGGAGAATCCGGCATCCACGTGATCCGCCGACAGCGAGGGAAGACGGAACGTCTCCAGGTAATAGCGCAGGTAACTCTGAAATGCCTCGTTCACCCGGCGCTGCATCTGCAGCGCGTTCAGCTCGGGGGAAATTCGGCGCTGATGTCGCTCGACGAGTTTGCGCTCCCGCCGCATGGCGAGCGCCCCAACTCCACCCAATGACAATGCGGCCGCGTGCGACACGACTGCAGGTGTCAGCGCACCGACCGCGCCGGCGAGGCGAAACGCGATCCCTGGCGTACGTTCGTCAGGCATCGCGGCGACGCGATGAAATACGCGAACGACGATCAGCGAAGGCCGCACGACGCGATGCGCGACGCGAACGACGAGTCTCCATGCGTTCGGCAACCACGGGCGCAACCGCCGCCTGTCGCCAGATCTTCACGAAGCGTTGTGCTGCCGTAACGGATACGAGGACGAGCATCGCCCACATGACCCAATACAGACCCGAATCGAACAGCAAGCCGACGCACAGGATCACGATTCGTTCGGCCCGCTCCATGAGTCCGCCCTTGGCGTGCAGGCCCAGCGATTCGGCTTTCGCGCGTTGGTAGGAGATCAGCGACGACACCGCCATGACGGCGAACGGCAGGACTGCAGCCGTTCCGCCCCGCGTGGCACCCAGGTACCACGCGACGCCACCCAACATGAACGAATCGGTGATTCGATCGATGGTCGAGTCGAAGAACGCGCCACGCTGGCTCGAAACGTTGGATGCCTTCGCCAGTGCGCCATCGAGCATGTCGGGCAACGCCGCAGCAATCACCAGCAACAAGCCCACACGCAGGTAGCCCGCGCCGATCGCTACCGCGGCGGCGATGGAGATCACGAGCCCCACCACCGTGAGGTGGTCGGGGGTGATCCGGGTTCGCGTCAGCGTGACGCCGACCGGGCGTACGTACTTGTCGACGTGTACGCGGAACTTGCCGTCAAACACGTGGCAATCCTACTTGTTGCGATCCGGATTGTCCTCGACGAGACACTCGACGATACGACCGTCGACTGCGTCGACGAGCACGAGTCCGCGACGCATCGGTGGCTCTTCGCTGCTGTAACAAAACACCCGCCACGTCGGACGACTGCGCAGACCGCGCCACACCTGCTGAGCCGACGCGTGTCCCACCGCGAATCCAACCGCTCGGGTTGCACGAACCAGCGCGTCGCGCTCGTCAACCTTCATCCGCCACGATGCCGACAATCCATACACACCGAACACGACGAAGAGCACCGAAACGTACAGGAAGCCATCGTTCACCAGTGCGGTCTCACCGTTGCGTGACGATGCCCAAGCAATCAAGCAGACAATTGCGATCACCAGGTACATCGTCGCCGGGATGCGTCGCCGACTGTTGTCCGGAAACTGGTACGGCCCGACGAATCCGGTGACGTTCAAATCGTCGGGCAGCGTGTCGCGAATCTCGTTCGGATCGCTGGAAGTGTGTGGCGTGTCGTTCATCGTTGATCGACATCCGGCCATGCGGCTCGCAAGCGATCCGCCGTGCTGAGCAGCGACTCGGACAACACCTTGGTGTTGGCAACGGTCACCGTGAAGTTGGTGTCGCCCACCCATCGTGGCACCAGGTGTACGTGCAAGTGCTGCGACACGCTCCCGCCGGCCGGTGCTCCGAGGTTGAGGCCGATGTTCAAGCCCGCGGGCGCGTACGCGGACTTGAGAGCGACCGTCGCATCACGCACCGTCAGCCACAATTCGTCGCGCTCGGCATTGGTGAGATCCTCGAGGTTGGCCACTTGGCGATACGGCAGCACCAGACAATGGCCGTTCGTGTACGGGTACGCGTTGAGGATGACGAAACAGAGCGGACCCCGATGGACGATATGGGTCTCGGTGTCGGGTAAACCGCTCGCCAGAATGCGCGAGAAGATCGAATCCGACGAGGTCGGGGCGTTGTTGCCTTCCGGACCGAAGCCGGAGACGTATTCCGATCTCCACCCGGCCCACAAGCGTTCGAGCATGAGCGCCGCTATCGACCGGACGCTTCGCGTACGTCGGCATGCAGACGATCGAGAAACACCGCGAACGGGGTATCTCGCTGCACTTCCCCACCCCGCGGATTGACGCCCACCGTGTCGGACGCAACGTCGTCGTCACCCACCACCAAAACGTACGGGATACGTTCCATCTTGGCGGCACGAATTCGCTTGCCGAGTTGTTCGTCGGCAACCGCCGTGTCCACTCGGAAGCCCTCGTTCACGAGTCGCTCGACGAGTGACGTCGCATGTCCTTCGTGAGCGCTCGTCACCGGAAGGATCCGCACTTGCACCGGCGCCAACCATGTGGGGAACGAACCGCCGTAGTGCTCGAGCAGAACGCCGAAGAATCGCTCGACGGAGCCGAAGAGCGCACGATGCAACATGATCGGGCGGTGTCGCTGATTGTCCGCACCGACGTACTCCAGTCCGAATCGCTCCGGCAACTGGAAGTCCGCCTGGATGGTGGAGAGTTGCCACTTACGACCGATTGCGTCGCGAACATCGATGTCGATCTTGGGTCCGTAGAACGCCGCGTCCCCCTCCCCGATCGAGTACTGCACCCCCAATTTTTCGAGCGCCGTTCGTAGCGCGCTGGTGGCCTTGTCCCACATCTCGTCGGTTCCGATCGACTTCCCCGGGTTGCGTGTGGAGAGCTTGTACGTGAAGTCGTCGAATCCGAATCGCCGCAACACCGAGAGGACGAAGCCGAGCAGGGAGCCGATTTCGTCGGCGAGTTGCTCCTGCGTGCAGAAGATGTGGCTGTCGTCCTGGGTGAAGCCCCGAATCCGCAACAGTCCGTGCAGCGTGCCGGCACGCTCGTAGCGGTACACCGTTCCCAATTCGAAGAGTCGCAGCGGAAGTTCGCGGTAACTGCGCTGACGGTCGCGATAGATCAAGCAATGCATCGGACAATTCATCGGCTTCGGGTAGTACGTACCGTTGTCCATCTCCATGGGCGGGTACATGCCGTCCTTGTAGAAGTCCAGGTGTCCGGACGTCTCGAACAGGTGCGAGTTCGCGAGGTGCGGCGTGTAGACGAACTGGTATCCGCCGTTCTGATGACGTTCGCGACTGTAGTCCTCCATCAACTTTCGCACGATCGCCCCCTTGGGATGCCACACGGCGAGTCCGCCGCCGAGCTCCGACGGGAACGACAACAGATCCATCTCCACTGCCAGCCGGCGGTGGTCGCGCTTTTCCGCTTCCTCCAATCGCACGAGATGTTCGTTCAGCGCCGCCTTGGACTCCCACGCAGTGCCGTAGATCCGTTGGAGCGTCGGGCCCTTCTCGTTGCTTCGCCAATGCGCACCGGCCACTTTCATCAGTGCAAAGTGCGGCAGTCGCCCGGTGCTCGGCACGTGCGGTCCACGACACAGATCGACGAAGGTGTCACTGTTTCGGTACACACTCACCGTGTCGCCACCTGCCACCTCGCCGGCATCGTCGGCATCGGCCGTGCCCGACGTAACCCGCTGGATGATCTCGCACTTGTACGGCTGGTCAGCGAACAGCGTCAGCGCATCCTGGGGCGACATCTCCGACCGCGTGAAGGGTTGATCCGCAGCCACGATTTCCCCCATGCGAGTGCTGATGGCGGCCAGGTCCTCCTCGGTGAACGTACGTCCGCCCGGCAACTCGAAGTCGTAGTAAAAGCCATCCTCGATGGCCGGACCCACCGTGAACTTGGCACCCGGAAACAACTGCAAGACGGCCTGCGCCAGAACGTGCGCCGTGGAGTGGCGCAACACGTGGCGACCGGCATCGGACTCGGCGGTGATGATGGCGACCTGATCGCCCGAAGAGAGAGGCGAATGGAGATCCGTCTCGCGCTGATTCACCACCGCCGCGACCGCGGCTTTCGCCAGCCGTGAGCCAATTGCGGCCGCCAGGTCGGCTGCACTCGAACCAGTCGGCAATTGTTTCGTCGATCCGTCCGGCAGCCGTACGTCGATCAGCGCTGCGTCGACCATGCCCTGATTATTCTACGCGGGCCAACTTTGCTGGATTGGATGCGGCGTGGTCAGCCGAAGATGGATCTGCGGTTTCGTCGACGGCAAAACGCGGTATCTCTGCGGTCGCCTCGACGATGGTTTCGGTTCGCTTCTTCGTGGCGTAGGTATTGCGATATTCCTGACCCGTGAGTTCCCGAATTTCGAACATCAACTCGTCGGTGATTTCCCGGAGCAGCATCGGATCGTTGACCCGTGAGGCGTAGTGGGCCATGTCGATCGGGCGTCCCACGGAGATCTTGACGGTTCCTCCGAGTCGAGGAAGTGGCGAGTCGGGCGGCTGGATGTCGCTCGTGCCGACGATGCCGACGGGATAGATCGGGCAACCAACCTTCAGGGCCAGGCGAGCGGCTCCGGTGTGTCCCTTGTAGAGCATCCCGTCCCTACTACGTGTTCCCTCCGGATAGATGCCGAAGAGTTCGCCGCGTCGCAACACTCGCTCGGCCGCATCGAGTGCGGCATGGGATTTTTCACCACCACTGCGATCGACGGGGATCATTCCCACCTTGGGGAAGAACCAACGCGTCTTCCACGAATCCATGTACTCGCTCTTGCCGATGAAGGAAATGTTGCGCGGTGACAACACCATGAGGAGGGCGGAGTCCAGGAAACTGATGTGATTGGGGCACAGAATCGCCGCACCGGACGCGGGCAGACGATCGAAGCCCTCGACCTCCACCTTCCACGCACGCTTCGCCAGCGGCTGAATCACCGTGCGCAATCGCGACTGGAACTTCGTGGCGCCGTTGAATGCCCAGTCGGGAAACTGCCCAGGTTTCGTTACCACGCCACGCCCAAGAGCGCAGCGGCCTGGCGAACGTCGACACCCTCGGCGGCTGCGCGATCGATTGCCGCGATGGCCGATGGTGTGTCGAGGTCGTCGTCAAGGTGGTGTCGAACGATGCCGAGCATGTCTTCAACCCCCTTGTCTCGTGGTGCCGTATGGGCTCCCTTTGAGTCAACCCCCGCATCCATCCACTTGCCAAGCCGAGCAGTTGCTCGGTCGATGAGACCTTTGTCCCACTCCCACTCATGGCGGTAATGGTTCACGAGAAGACCGAGACGGATGGCACGCGGATCGTATTGGCGGCGCAAGGCGTCGACGAAGACGAGGTTTCCCCGACTCTTGGACATCTTGTGGCCGTCCATCCACACCATGGCCACGTGCATCCAGTGTTTGACGAACGCCGCACCCGTCGCGGCCTCGGATTGGGCCCGCTCGCACTCATGATGCGGATAAATGAGGTCGGTGCCACCCCCATGCAGGTCGATGGTGGTTCCCAATTCACGGAGTGCGAGCGCGCTGCACTCGATGTGCCAGCCGGGGCGACCCGGCCCCCAGATGGTGTCCCAGGCCGGTTCGTCGTGGGCCGACGGCTGCCAGAGCACGAAGTCGAGCGGGTGGCGCTTGTTCGGGTCGTCCACGTTGCCCCCGCGTTCCCGCGCCAGTTCCAACATTCGAACCTCGTCGTACCCCGAAACCGAACCGAACGAGGAAAACCGAGCCACGTCGAAGTACACCGAACCACCCGCCTGGTAGGCGAACCCTCGCTCCAACACCTTGCCGATGAATCCGCGAATCTCCGGAATCGCCGACGACGCGCGTGGAGTGGAGTGCATCGGCACGAATCCGAGCGCTTGGAGATCGTCTTCCAGCCGCTTTTCCTCCCTGGCCGCGAGGTCGAGGTAGTGCATGTTCAACTCTCGCGCCTTGGCGAACAGCGGGTCGTCGACGTCGGTCACGTTGCGAATGCATTTGACGGTCCGACCGGTGTCGATCAATCGACGTATGAGCACGTCGTAGGTGATGAACGTGAACGCGTGACCGAGATGCGTGGCGTCGTACGGTGTCACCCCGCACACGTACATCTTCACTTCGTTGCCGGGAGCGAATTCGACGATGTCGCGTCGCGCCGTGTCGTAGAGCCGCACGTGCTCGTTCAGTCGATTCCGGTGAAGCGCGGAGCCACGCGTGTCTTGTATCGAACGTTCAACTGCAGCAACACCGCGGTGAGCGCCTCGATGGCAAGGGCATTGGACAGGAGCCCCGCATTGAGCGGACGACATCCGGCAATTCGCGACACGATCTCGCTGACCGTCTTGGTCGATTGCGGATCATCGGAGCAGATCAGTACGTCGCTGTCCACCTCGTGGTCAAGCGCCCCCAATTCGGTGGCGGGAAGGTGCTGGAACGCCGCCACCACGTTGGATTTCGGAATCGCCGCCTGCACGTGGGCGGCGATGCTGCCGCGTGGCGGAATGAGGGGCTGGAACTCCCTGCCAACTCGCACGAGCGCATTGGCCATGGTGATCACGATCTTTCCTTCCAACGAGGGCGAAAGTTCGGTCACCGTCGTGGCGGCCGAGTCCCACGGAGTCGCCAGCACGATGATGTCGCACGCGGCCGCCTGCGCATTGTCGCCACCCGTGAGTTGCAGACCGCGGTCAGCCCACTTCGTGAGCAACTCGGCAACCACTTCACGCCCGCGCTCGGCGGTGCGAGAGCCGATGACACCCGGATATCCCACCGAGGCAAGACGCACCGCGAGTGCACTCCCGGCCGGTCCTGTTCCACCCAGATAACCGATGCTCGGGAGCGAAGTAGTCATGTCCACTACCGTAGCGACGTGGCAATTCTTGCCGGGAAGCGGCTCGTCATCACCGGGGTGCTCACGGACGCATCGCTGGCCTTTGGCGTCGCCAAGTTGGCCCAGGAACAGGGTGCCACGGTGATGCTGACGGGTGCGGGGCGCGGTCTTTCCATCACGCAACGCACCGCCAAGAAACTCCCGGCGCCGTGCATGGTTGCCGAATTCGACGTCACCAATCCCGAACACGTTGCCAGCGCTCGCGATGCCGCGCAGGAACATCTCGGCGGAGTCGACGGTGTCCTGCACTCCATTGGTTTCGCGCCGGCCGCGTGCCTTGGCGACGACTTGATGGCCGCTACGTGGGACGATGTGTCGGTCGCCGTCCATGTTTCGGCCTTCTCCTTGAAGACGCTGGCCGACGCCTTCGTTCCACTGATGACGGGTGGAGGAAGCATCGTGGGTCTGGACTTCGACAACACGGTTGCCTGGCCCGCCTACAACTGGATGGGTGTGGCCAAGTCGGCGTTGGAGTCCACCAGCCGGTACTTGGCGAAGGAGCTCGGCCCACGAGGGGTGCGCTGCAACCTGGTTGCGGCAGGTCCCATCCGAACGATGGCCGCAAAGTCCATTCCGTCGTTCGCACAGTTCGAGGACATTTGGAGTCAACGAGCACCCTTGGGTTGGGACATCCACGATGCCTCCGCCGTCGCTCGGGCATGTTGTGCCTTGCTGTCGGATTGGTTTCCTGCCACCACGGGCGAGATCGTCCACGTAGATGGCGGATACCACGCCGTCGGCGCATAGCGACGTGACCTCAACCCCCGGCGTGAATCGACTCGCGCTGGAATCCTCGCCCTATCTTCGCCAACATCGCGACAATCCGGTGGCGTGGTGGCCCTGGTGCGACGAGGCCTTCGCAGAGGCGCGTCGTCGCGACGTTCCGGTGTTGTTGTCGGTCGGATATTCCGCCTGCCACTGGTGCCACGTGATGGCCCACGAGTCGTTCGAGGATGTCGAGGTTGCAGAGGTGATGAACCGACTGTTCGTCAACGTGAAGGTGGATCGTGAGGAGCGACCCGACGTGGACAGCGTGTACATGGATGCAGTGCAAGCGATGACGGGTCGCGGTGGATGGCCGATGACCGTGTTTCTCACTCCAGACCAACGACCATTCTTCGGTGGCACTTACTACCCCAAGGCGACGTTCATGCAACTCATGACCGCGATCGACGATGCATGGCGCAACCGGCGCGATGACATCGATAACAACGTGGCGGCCCTGGTGGAGAACATCGGTCGAACCTCGCAAATTTCCACCAACCCGCAACTTCCGTCCATCGACGCGATGGCGATCGCCGTGAAGCAACTCGGCGAGACGTTCGACGCCGCCTGGGGCGGATTCGGCGCCGCACCAAAGTTCCCGTCCACCATGGCGCTCGAGTTGCTCCTGCGGTCCTACCTCAACGACGAATCCCCTGCGACACGCACGATGATCACGACGTCGCTCGACGCGATGGCTTCCGGCGGGATGTACGACCACCTCGGCGGTGGTTTCGCGCGGTACAGCGTGGATGAGAAGTGGCTGGTTCCCCACTTCGAGAAGATGCTCTACGACCAGGCGCTGCTCGTGCGCCCGTACCTCCACGCCTCGTTGGTGATGAGTGAGCCACGATGGCGCCAAGTCGTCGAGGAGACGGTCAGCTACGTAATGCGCGACTTGCGCTCACCCGAGGGCGCGTTTTACAGCGCGGAGGATGCGGACTCCCTCGACGAGTCGGGCCATTCCCACGAGGGGTACTTCTACGTGTTCACCCCCGATCAAGTGCGACGTATCGTGCCGGCTCATCTCGTCGACCGTGCACTGTCGTGGTACGACATCACCGATTCGGGCAACTTCGAGGGCAAGTCGATTCCGTGTCGCATCTCGCAGCGCGGACGACTGTTGCGAGACGACGACGTGGAGAACGTTCGACGACTGCTCCTGGCCGCGCGCAACACGCGCCATCGTCCGCTGCGCGACGACAAGGTGATCACGGAGTGGAACGCGCTGATGGTGTCGTCGCTGGCCGAGGCCGCGGCCGCGTACGCCAACGACGAGTGGGCTGCTGCCGCGCAAGGCGCCGGGAACTTCCTCGCCACCACCATGAGACGCGACGATGGTCGCTGGTTGCGCACCTGGCATCGTGATGCGATCCCCAAACATCTCGCAATGGCCGCCGACCTCGCCAATCTGGTCGATGCATTCACTCGCCTGTACGAATTGTCGGGTGTCGCCCGCTGGATCGGACTTGCGCGCGAAGCCGCCGATCAACTTCTCACCCATCATTGGGACTCCGACGAGGGCGGACTCTTCACCACGCCCAACGACGGCGAACGATTGATCGTTCGCCAGAAGGACCTCGTCGACAACGCCACGCCGTCGGCGAACTCGGTGGCCGCGCTCGCCCTCCAGCGACTCGCCGCCCTCACCGGCGACGAGCGCTACCTCGAACACGCCGACGGCATCCTCAAACTGCTCGCACGCATCGTGTCGAGTGCCCCCACAGCATTCCCCCACCTGCTTTGCGCGTTGCACCTTCGCCATGTCGGGCCCACCGAAGTGGTGGTTACCGGCAAGCGGGGTGACTTGGTGCGAACCATCCACGCACGATGGCTACCAACGGTGGTACTTGGCTGGGGTGAGGAATTCCCGTCACCGCTCTTTGCGCATCGTAGGGAAGACCTGGCGTACGTGTGTCGCCAATACGCATGTCAGGCCCCCGCATCGAGCCGTGACGACCTGGTGGCGGCACTTCGCGACGCACTCACCAACCGCTAATCAACCAGCCACTACGGGCGCTCACCAGTCGCCGAAATGGATGATGTCGTGTGCCGCCGCGCGCTTGCGACGTGCACTGCGTCCGACACCAAACGACGGGTCGGCGTGTTCCGACTCGCCGGGCACACGCTCATACCCGAGCGCGACGGCACCAAGCAGGATGCGGTCCGCGGGAACGTGGAGTGCGTCGCGGAGCTCATCCTCTCCGTGAAACACCCCGAAGAACAATGCGCCAAGACCTGCGTCGTGCGCCGCGAGCAACAGCGTCATCGTCGCGAATGATGCATCGATCGTCCAGTACGGTGCGGGCCACGCATCGACCGACGAGCCGAGACCGGATTGCAACTTGTCCGATTCGGAGTAACGATCCAGGTAGGCCCGCGGATTTGCGAAGGACAACGCGACCACCGGCGCAGCGAACAGGTGTTGCCATCGAAACGTCGCACGCGTATCGGGAGTCATCGTGGCCGACCAGAACGTCTCCGTCAGCGCACCTTCCAGTACGACGAGTTCCCAACCTTGCGAGTTTCCCGCCGACGGCGATCGCGCCGCCAACTCCACGAGCCGGGTGAGCAGTTCCCGATCGATGGGGTCGGATCGAAACGCTCGAACCATCCGACGGCTCGAGACCAGGTGGTCGAACGACGTCACGGCGACGCCGTGTCAGCGCTTCTTGCCGAGTTTGGCCAGCGACTCTGCCATGGTCCAACCATGGACGATGAGTACCCCACCCTTGGCGACGTTCACTCCCTTGAAGAATGCGGTGACGTCAGCCGAAATCTTGGGTTTCTTCGCGGGTTCGTAGTCGATGAAGCCCGATTGTGCATTGGTCTTGGCGATGAAGGTGGCCGGGTCGTATTGCGGCTCGATGGCATAGCGCCGGGCCAGACGTCGGCCCCATGCGCGTTCTTCTCCGACGGCGTTGTACTTGGGACGAGGAATCATGCTGGTGACGGCGGAGAACGCCTCGAGGCCGGCGGGTGTCACGAAGCGCGCGCCAATCACCACGTCCTCATCCGGAAACGCCATGAGTGCGCGGTGGTAGGCCTCGGTCATCAGTCCCTTCATGGCAGCGTCTCGCTTGGCGGTTCGCTTGACGCTCAAGAGCCCCATCACCACGCACGGGGTACCCCCCAAACGCTCGAGTGTGAGGAACATGAACCCTGCGAGCGTCTTGCCGTCGTACGCCGTGGTGGCCAACACCCAGGAATCCTTGGCCTTCGAAACGGCGCCGATTCCGAACGCACCGCCCATCGCCGCGAATTCGTCGAGGTCTGCGTCGGTCAACGCGCTCGCGTCGCGAGTAGCGATTTTCACGCCTCCATTCTGCCAGCAAAATTCCGGAATCCGACACGCGAAACGAAGAGTCGAGAGTCGTTACTGAATAGTTACTGCATCTCCGAACTTGGCGCGCAGCAAGCCGATGACCTTGCCGATATCGACGGAATACTCCGGACCAAGCGCCACCACCTTTGCACCGAACGCAAGAAAGACCGGGGAATCTCCCGGATGGGATTCGAGGAGACTTCGCACGTCACCGATTTCATCGGGTGTCACTGCGCGTCGCGCAAAATCGATGTGCAGCGTCTCGATACCGTTCTTGGGTACGTCCACGACGCTGATATCCGACGCCATGAACGTCGACCGTCCGTCGTCGCGGCGATCGAGGCGACCACGCACGACCACGATGTGATCGTCGATCACCAGGTGCCCTTGCGTGGCGAACAGGCGCGGGAACACCGTGACTTCGATCGATCCGGCCAAGTCCTCGAGCGTGAACGTGGCCATCTGTTCACCCTTGCGGGTGAACTTTCGGTCGACGCCCACGACGACACCACCGAGCACCAGGTTGTCCTCGGTGCGGTCGGGCACCTCCACGATCGGACACGTCACGCGTCGTCCCATCACGGTTTCCAGCCCCCGCAATGGATGGTCGCTCACGTAAAAACCGAGCATTTCTTTCTCCAAACGCAACTGTTCGGATTTGTCGAACACCAGCGCGGGAATCTCGGCTCGCTCGGAATAGCCCCCGACCTCCTCTTGTGTGTCGCCGAAGAGACTCATCACACCCTGGTCACGTTCACGGCGACGCGTGAGTGCCTGGTCCACCAATGACTCGAACACCAACAACAATCCTCGACGCGGATGACCGAGCGAATCGAACGCTCCCGCTTTGATCAGCGATTCGAGGGTGCGCTTGTTGAGTGCCTGCTCCGGTACGCGATCGAGCACGTCGTAGAACGACTCGAACCTCCCGGTCTTTTCGCGTGCTTCGACGATCAGCGATGCGACTCCCTCACCCACGTTGCGAATGCCCGACAATCCGAAACTGACCGCCGACTCACCCTCGATGGGCGCGAAGTCCACGCCCGACTGGTTGATGTCCGGTGTTCGAACCGTCACCTGGTTGTTGCCGGCATCCGACAGGTACAAGGCTGCGCGATCGTTGTTGCCCTTCACCGAAGTGAGGAGACATGCGAAATATTCGACCGGGTGGTGCGCCTTCAGCCACGCGGTCTGGTACGTGATGAGTCCGTAACCGAACGCGTGACTCTTGGTGAACGCGTAGTCGGCGAACTTTTCGATGATGCCGAAGAGTTCGCGACCGAGTGATTCGCCGTAGCCGCGCTCCGCGCATCCACCAACGAACTTTGGACGTTGCTCCGCCATGGCGACGGGGTCCTTCTTGGCGCACGCCTTGCGGAGTGAATCGGCCTCGGACAGCGAGTAGCCGGCGAACTTCTGCGCCACACGCATGATGCTCTCCTGGTAGATCATGAGTCCGTAGGTGTCCCCCAGGACTTCGGTGGCATCATCGTGGAAGAACCGTGACGGCTTCCGGCTGTTCTTGAAATCCGCGTAATCGTTGTGCATGTTCTCGGCCATCGGGCCCGGACGGTAGAGCGCCAGCACGGCGGCGACGTCCTCGAAACGTCGCGGCAGCAACGACCGAAGGAGCGCGCGCATCGGAGTGGATTCCAGCTGAAACACGCCGATGGTGTTCGCCGAGGCCAGCAGTTGATAGGTGCGCGGGTCGTCGAGCGGAACGTCGGTGATCGAGAAATCGGGCTGCTTCCTTCGAATCAGCAATTCGGCGTCGGTGATGACGTCGAGGTTGCGAAGACCAAGAATGTCCATCTTGAGCAGACCCAACGACTCCACGCCGTGCATTTCGTACTGCGTCACCACCGGTGAATCCTCGGGCTTTCGTCCGGCTTCGGGCTTGCGCTGTATCGGGAGGTACTCCGTGAGTGGCTCCTTGGTGATCACCACCGCCGCAGCGTGAATGCCGACCGACCGCTTCAAACCCTCGAGACCACGCGCCACGTCCACCACGCGCTTCACCTCGGTTTCGGATTCACAGAGTGCCCGCAGATCGGCGGCCGCCCTGAACCCATCGATGTGTTTTTCGTTCTGCTCGAAGCAGTAACGCAACGGCGTATCTCGACCCATCACCACGGGCGGCATCAACTTGGCGATACGGTCACCGGTCGCATACGGGTGCCCGAGCACGCGAGCCGCATCGCGTACCGCATTTCGCGCCTTGATGGTGCCGAAGGTGATGATCTGTGCAACGTGGTCACGGCCGTATTTTTCCGCTGCGTAACGGATCATCTCGTCGCGATACCGCGAGTCGAAGTCCATGTCGATATCCGGCATCGATACGCGATCCGGATTCAGGAACCGCTCGAAGAGGAGGTCGTACTTAACCGGATCGAGATCGGTGATTCGCAATGCGTATGCCACCGCGCATCCGGCTGCCGAGCCACGACCTGGACCGACGCGAATCCCCTGCTCGCGCGCATGCCGAATGAGGTCCCACACGATGAGAAAGTACGACGCAAAGCCCATGTCGCAGATGACCTTCAACTCGTAGGCGAGTCGTTCGACCACCGCACTCGGAATCTCGTTACCCCAACGTTCGTTCGCACCCCGACGTGCGAGGTGTTCGAGATATGCCCGGTCGTCGGCGAAGCCCTCCGGGATCGGAAAGTCGGGCAACACGTACTTGCCGAACTCAATGCTGGTGTTTGCTCGCTCGGCGATCCACAGGGTGTTGTCGCATGCCTCGGGTGTGTCGCCGAACAGTTGCCTCATCTCCGCGGCCGTCTTCAGGTAGTGCTCCTCGCCCTCGAACTTGAACCGCTTCGGGTCGGCAATGGTGCACCCGGTCTGCACACATAGGAGTGCATCGTGGGCCTCGGCGTCGTTGCGGTGCACGTAATGGGAGTCATTGGTAGCCAGCAATGGGGCATTGATCTCACGGGCGATCTTGATGAGGTCGGACATCGTGCGGCGTTGATCGGCGATGCCGTGATCCTGTAGCTCGACGAACAGGTTGTCGCGGCCGAAGATTTCCTGCAAGCGTGCGGCCGTTCGTTTGGCCTCGTCGTAATCGTTGCGAAGGAGTGCCTGGAGCACGTGCCCGCCGAGGCAACCGGTGGTCGCAATGATGCCTTCGTGGTGGCGATCGAGCAGTTCCCAGTCCATTCGTGGCTGGTAGTAGTAGCCCTCCAGGAAGGCAAGGCTGGAGAGTTTGATGAGATTGCGATAGCCCGTGTTGTTCTCGCACAGCAAGGTGAGGTGGTAGTACAACTTGCGACCCGCCTCGGTGTCGCCGCCGGAGTCGTCGATCTGCCCGCGTCGTTGCGGACGTTCGAACCTGGACTCGTACGCCATGTACGCCTCGGTACCGATGATCGGCGTGATGCCGGCTTCGCGACACGCCTGGTAGAAATCCAGAACCCCGTACATGTTGCCGTGGTCGGTGATGCCGATCGCCGGCTGCCCGTCCTCGACGGCTCGGTTGATCAATTCATCGATACGGGCGGCCCCGTCGAGCATCGAAAACTCGGTGTGTACGTGAAGATGCGTGAATGAAGAAGCCATCGCGGGAAAGCCGAGAGTACCAGCGCACCTTCACGCGCCGAGCGACTTCTCGATTTCTGGCGAAAAACGGACTAGATGTACGTGCCCGGTCGTTCGACTTGAGCGTCTCCCGACGACGGGAGTTGACGCATCTGCTCCAGTTGCTGTCGCGCGGCCAACTGCTGGGCAAAGAGCGTCGCCTGGATGCCGTGGAACAGTCCCTCGAGCCAACCGACGAGTTGCGCCTTGGCCACACGGAGTTCTGCGTCGCTCGGTACGTCACCCTCCCTGAATGGCAACGCCAGCATCTGCAGTTCTTCCTTGAGGTCCGGCGAGATGGCGTCGGCGAGTTCGACGACGGATCGCTCGTAGATCTCCGCGAGGCGCTCGCGACTCGGGACATCCAACTGCATTTGGCGAACTTCCTCGAGCAATCCCTTGATCATGGACCCGATTCGCATGACCTTGGCTGGCTCCTGGACCGTCTCGTCACCGTTGGAACTCGTCTCGACGTTGGAACTCAACGCATCGGAACCGTTCAGAAGTTCGCCGCGCTCGGGAGTGGTGTCGCTCATCGTTCGTTAGTTCTATCAGCGCGCACCGAGCGCCAGCAACGGCACATCAACCTCCGCCGAGGTGAGCGAACCGTGTCGACACTGCAACGCGAAGTAGGTCTTGTCGGCGGGATCATCGAAGCTCACCTCGTATTTGGCCATTATTGCCACGTCGCCGAGGCGACGTCGCACCACGTCGGCCACTCGAGCTCCGAAGTACCCCTGTTCGATCATCTCGTCGCGCGTCATGACCCACGCCACATCGCCATGAAGGCTCCTGGCCGCCGACAGCACCTCGTCGATTCGACCACTCTTCACGTGCAGCCAACGAAAACGACCCTCACCAGATTGATGCGAGAGATGACGCGTCACGTCCGGCGCGAGCAGCATCGTATTGTCGCCCACCATCACTTGTCCGTGATCTGCGGTGACGAGCAACACCGCATCGCGTGGCAGCGCCGACGCCAGATCGGCGATCAAGCGATCCACGGAGAGAAGTTCGGCGTCATAGTGTTCGCCAAAACCGCGTTCGTGCGCGATCTTGTCGACGCCGTCGTAATAGCAGTAAACGAACCTCTCCCCACTCGCCAAGAGATTTCGCACGTCCACCACCATGCTCGATGCCGCACGCCAACTGAACATTCGCTGATCTCGAAGGTGCGCCTCCGTGAATGCAGTGCCGTCGAACTCGGCCTTCGACAGCACCGGCACCGACGCCCCGAGGAACGGCGGACACGGCTGAACGTCGCGCGGCGAGAGACGCCGACGTGCATCCCCCTTGTCGTCGGCCCACCTCAGCATTTGCACCACCCGACCGGCGAAGTCGATTCGATATCCCACCAGCCCGTGCTCGCCCGGAGTTGCACCCGTCGCGATGGATGTGAGTGCCGTGACGGTGGTGGTCGGTGCAATCGTGGTGATTGCCGAGCCCTGCATCGATGCGAGGGTGGTCGTGGCTGCCGGTGCGCGAAGAATACGATCCTGCAACTGGTGCCAACCGAGACCGTCCACCACCAACAGCACGACCTGTCGTGCTCCACGGGTAATCTGCGGGAAGAAGTCGGGAAGTGCCTCCGTACCGCCGGGTCCGAGAAGTGCAGGCACGATGTTGGTCACGCAGCGCCCGTGGTAGTCCGGACAACGTGGCGACTCGTCCCTGATGACGGGTGCGCGATCGGCGTACGGTGTGCGCTCGACGCGAGACATCTCTCCACCTAGTCAAGCGGCACCTACGATGGAAACGTGCGGGTGTCGACACGGGGTGATTATGCGTGTCGCGCGATGTTGTCGCTGGCACTGCATGGTGATGAGCCAGGTCCGATCTCGGTGCGCGATATCGCCACTCGCACCGCGCTTCCCCAGCCGTACCTGGAGCAGATCCTGCTGGCACTGAAGGGTGCGGGGCTCGTCAACTCCAAACGCGGTGTCGGCGGTGGATACACCCTCTCTCGCCATCCCGACAAGATCCGGCTCTCGGAAATCCTCTCAGCCGTCGATGGACCGATCTCGCTCGGCGACTTCGGCGAACCGCACCGCGATGGTGCGTGCGACCACGAAGGCCAATGCGTCCTGCTTGCGATTTGGCACTCGGTTGGCGAACACATGCGTGAACATCTCGCACACTTCACCCTCGGGGGCGTGCTGGCAGCCGCCCGTGGTGAGACGCCATGGCCCGACGAGACGAAATAACCGACGACGATTACGACAACGACGTCACGAGCGCGGCAAAATCCGGGGGCATCGGTGCCGTATATGTGCTGCGCTGCCCGGAGGTCGGGTGATCGAACGCAAGTTCCTTGGCGTGCAGCATCGGACGACCGGCCTTGAGCCCGGCACGAACTCCACCGTACGTTGCATCACCGACCACCGGATGGCCGATGGAGGCGAGGTGGACTCGAATCTGGTGCGTGCGACCCGTTTCCAATCGGCACTCGACCAGGGCCGCGTCCTTGGGCTCGTGGAACGAGCGTTCAACCGCGTAATGGGTTCGTGATGCTCGCCCATCGACTACCACCGCCATGCGAGTCGGATCACGTTGATCGCGACCGATCGGCGCGTCGATCACCCCGTTGAGTGAGATCGGCACTCCCCAGACCAACGCCGAATACACGCGCGTCACGCTGCGTGAGGCGAGTTGCACCACCAACGACGAATACGCCTCTTGGGTGCGAGCCACCACGATGAGGCCCGTGGTTCCGGCATCGAGGCGATGCACCAAACCCGGTCTCATGGGGTCACCGACGTCGGCGATCTCCGGATACGCCGCAAGCAGATAGTTCACCAACGTTCCGGACTGGTTTCCCGCACCCGGATGTACGACGAGTCCGGCGTCCTTGTTTATGACGATGACGTCCTCGTCGGAATGCACAACATCGAGCTGCCTGCTCGCGTCGGCAGCAGGGCGCTCGGGGCCCTTGACCTGCGCCACGTCGATGACGATGGACTGACCCGCCGTCATCTTCTCCTTTCCCGCGATCACCACCGCGCCGTCCACCGATACTCCGCCAGACTGAATGAGATCGGCTGCCGCACTTCGGCTGATGTCGGCGATGAGGGAAACGACACGATCGATGCGCACACCCTCAAGCGAGGCGGGGATCGTCTCGGCAATGCGTCGCGCGATTCCGGACGTGTCATCGGGTGCCAATCCCGCCGTGTCGTCGGGTGCCAA
>JAFMFM010000026.1 GCA_017856115.1 Actinomycetota bacterium
GCTGACCAAGCGGTAGCGAGGTCAGGGCGCGCGTAGGTCGAGCAAGAGGCTGGTGCGATTCTCCACCACGGGTCGCGCATCCACGGGCCGGTGGAGCGCCTCGACCGGCAGGCGTCGATCCTCACAATCCAGAAAGTCCCGTGTTCCCTCGATGTGCGTCACCAGACACTCGGGGTTTCGGTCGGCGGGGTACGCGTAGTACACCTGCCAACCACGCGATGGTTCGTCGCCCGTGTGATCCACCACCACACTGCGTTGATACGTGGTGTCACGGAGATCCGGATACAGGATTGGTCCCTCGCGTTTGACGATGTCGGCAATGTCATCAACGGGGCCCACCCGGAACGTGTAGTCACCCGGCCGCACTTCGCGCTTGCGATTCTCGGTGGCGCGGTCGGCAAACAGCCAAGTAACGCCAAAGAGCAGGGCAAAGAATGCGAGACCCGCAACGATCGGCACCACGGCACGCGCGAGTGGGGATCGAAGTCGCCGGAACATCACACTCAGTGTGCCAGCGGTCGCCGGATGAGGTTGACTCGCCGGATGGGGTTGACTCGCCGGGCCCTGCAGGCTTGCACGAGTTGGTCCGACCATCTGCCCTCAAATACCCCAGGGGGTATACTGATGGCCACCGAAAGGAATCAACCATGAGCACGATCGAACTCACAACTGAAAACTTCGAAGCCGCAGTAACCAAGGACGGCATCACGCTCGTGGACTTTTGGGCGTCGTGGTGCGGCCCATGCCGAATGTTCGCGCCGATCTTCGAGAGCGCTGCGACACAGCACGTCAACATCACGTTTGCAAAGGTGGATACCGAGCAGGAACAGCAACTTGCCGCGGAGCTCAACATCTCCTCGATTCCCACCTTGATGGCGTTTCGCGACGGTGTCATGGTGTTTCGTCAGCCTGGCGCACTGCCGGCGCATGCACTAGAGCAACTGATCAAGGGTGTGGAAGGCCTCGACATGGACGAAGTTCGTCGCGAGATCGCGGCATCAGAAGCGAACAGTGGGTCGAACAATGGCTAAGACCTCCTCTGCGCGCGGTTCGACCACCGTTGCCCGAAAGAAGGCGTCGTACGACGTTGCAGTGTCGGCGTCCCGTACCCGCCTGCGTCGGGCATCGGGCCAGCTCACCGCAGTCATTCGAATGCTCGACGAGGGAAAGTCCTGCGATCAAGTCATCACGCAGTTGGCTGCGGTAAACAAGGCGGTGAACGCGGCGGCATTCACCATCATCGCCGCAAACCTCGAGGAGTGCCTGACCAGTCGGTTACGCGACAGGAAGTACTCCGCCGAACAACTCCAGAAACTCTTCCTCACCCTCAACTGAACCAAAGGAGATACAGCAATGTGTTCGCGTGTCACGTGCAACGAATGCAACAAACCAACGTGGGCCGGCTGCGGCCGCCACATCGAGCAGGCACTGGCGGGGGTTCCCCTCGATCAGCGATGCAAATGCGGCGAGAGCAACGACACCACCACGCGTGGTGGTGTGTTTTCGCGACTTCTGGGTAGATAGCCAATCGCGCGGTGGCGTAGGCTTCACTACTTGTGAAGCGGCCCTATCGAGTAGTCGTTGCCAAGCCGGGCCTCGATGGCCATGATCGTGGGGCAAAAACCATCTCCCGCGCCCTTCGCGACCACGGATTCGAGGTCATCTATACCGGTCTGCACCAGACCCCAGAACAAATCGCCGAAACCGCCCTGCAGGAAGATGTGGACGCCGTCGGTTTGTCGCTTTTGTCGGGAGCCCATCTCACGCTGTTCCCGCGGGTAATGGAGGAGTTGCGGTCGCGCGACATGGGCGAGGTATTGATCTTCGGCGGTGGCGTAATCCCCGATGCCGACGCAACCGCGCTGAAGCAACAGGGAGTGAGCGAAATTTTCGGGCCGGGTTCGTCATTGAAGACGATCGCCGAATGGCTCGAGACCGCACTCGACGAGCGAGAAAAGGTGAACAACTGATGGACCTGTTCGAGTATCAAGGCAAGCAGTACTTCGCAAAGTTCGGGATTCCCGTCTCGGCGGGTGACGTCGCCCACACGGTGGATGAAGCCGTTGCAATCGCCGAACGTGTCGGTTACCCGGTGGTGGTGAAGGCACAGGTGCAGGTGGGGGGTCGCGGGAAGGCGGGTGGAATCAAACTTGCCAACACCAAGAACGAGGTGCAGACCCACGCAACGAACATTCTCGGCATGGACATCAAGGGTCACGTGGTGCGACGTGTGTGGGTGGAGTGTGCCTCCGACATCGAAGAGGAGTACTACGCCTCATTCACGCTCGATCGTGCCGCCAAGCAACATCTCTTGATGCTGTCCGCACAGGGCGGCGTGGACATCGAGGAAGTCGCGGCGAAGGATCCCACGGCCATCGTCAAGTTGCACGTGAATCCGATCGTCGGTATCGACGTTGCCACTGCCAAGACGGCCGCGGCCGATGCGCGCATTCCGTCCAAGGCCCAAGCGGGCGTCGCCGACATCCTGGTGAAGTTGTACGAATGCTTCGTCAAGGGAGATTGCGACCTGGCGGAGATCAATCCGTTGATCTTGAAGCCCACCGGCGAGGTGCATGCGCTCGATGCCAAGGTCAGCCTCGACGGCAATGCTCTGTTTCGTCATCCGGAATGGGAGGCATTCCGCGCCACCGAGGAACTCGACGATCGGGAGCGCTTGGCGCGCGAGAAGGACCTCCAGTACATCGGGCTCGACGGCAGTGTGGGCATCATTGCGAATGGTGCCGGACTGGCAATGAGCACGCTCGACGTGGTGAATCAAGTCGGCGGAAAGGCGGCGAACTTCCTCGACATCGGCGGTGGCGCCAATGCGGAGTTGATGACCTCCGCACTCGAAGTAATCAACTCCGATACGAACGTAAAGAGCATCTTCATCAACATCTTTGGTGGCATCACGCGAGGTGAGGAAGTTGCCAAGGGCATCGTCGAAGCACTGCGGCGGGTGGAACTGCGCGCACCGATCGTGATTCGGCTCGACGGCACCAATGCCGATCAGGGTCGTTCGATCCTTTCCGAGGCGGGTATTCCCTCCAGCAAGTTGATGTCGAAACCCACCATGTTGGAAGCGGCCCGCGCCGCGGTCGACATCGCCAACGGAAAGGTCGGCTGACCATGACCACCTCCAGCGGAAAGGCCAACTAGTCATGGCAATCTTCGTCAACGAGAACACCAAGGTGATCGTGCAAGGGCTCACCGGTGGTCAAGGCAAATTCCATGGTCTGCGAAACCGTGCCTACGGCACCAAAGTGGTGGCCGGAGTAACGCCCGGCAAGGGCGGCCAGGACGTGGAAGGAATCCCGGTGTTCGATGGCGTGGCCGACGCGGTGAAGGCCACCGGAGCAAACGCATCGTTCGTGGCCGTGCCGCCCAAAGCCGCACCGGCAGCAATCTTGGAGGCCGCTGCAGCCGGAGTGGGTTTCGTGGTGTGCATCACGGAGGGCATTCCCGCGCAAGACGAAGCCCGCGTCTATTCGACTTTGAAGCGCGACTACCCGAGCACGCGATTGCTCGGCCCGAACTGCCCCGGCATCATCAGCCCCGGTCGTTGCAACATCGGTATCACTGCAGGCGAGATTGCACACGAGCCGACTCCCGGCGGCAAGAACGTCGGAATCGTCTCGCGTTCGGGAACACTCACGTACCAGGCGTTGTTCGAACTCAAGCAGCAGGGAATCGGCGTAACTACGTGCGTGGGAATCGGTGGTGATCCGGTTCCCGGAACGTCGTTCGTCGACTGCCTTGCCGAGTTTCAAAACGATCCCGAGACCAGTGCGATTCTCATGATCGGTGAGATTGGTGGCTCTGCGGAGGAAGAAGCAGCCGAATTCATCAGGGCCAACGTCACCAAGCCGATGAGTGCGTACATCGCCGGCGTTACCGCACCAGCCGGCAAGAAAATGGGTCACGCCGGAGCAATCGTGTCGGGTGGCAAGGGAACGGCGCAGGGCAAGATGGACGCGCTTCGTGCCGCCGGCGTGAAAGTCGGGGCCAATCCGACCGAAGCCGGTCAGCTGATGGCACAGATCATCGCATCGCTCGGCTGACGCGCGCCGCTTCCGTAGCATCTGAGGTCACCATGCGAGTGAGCGATCTTCTTGCACGCGGTCGTACGTATTCATTCGAGTTCTTTCCGCCAAAAACCGACGAGGCACAAGTCCAACTCTCCAGCACCATCGCTGATTTGTCGGAACTGGCACCAAGCTTCTACTCGGTCACCTACGGGGCGTTGGGAAGCACCCGAAGCCGTACGCGCGACGTGGTGGTGAACCTCGCCAGAACCGGCAACGTTCCGCCCGTCGCACATCTCACGTGCGTCGGCCATACACGGGCCGACATCGACGAACTGCTCACTGCCTACATGGCTGCCGGTGTCGAGAACATCCTCGCCCTCGGCGGCGACCTGCCCGACGACCCCTCACAGCTCGGTTCGAGTGACTATCGCTTCGCACTCGACCTTGTGGAACACTTGCGCGACGAATTCGACGTTTGTATCGGTGTGGCGGCGCACCCGGAGGTGCATCCGCGTTCACCGTCGCGAGAGCAGGATCGCCAACATCTCGCCGAAAAGTTGCGACACGCAGACTTTGCGATGACCCAGTTCTTCTTCGATGTCGACCACTACCGCCGTCTGGTGGACGAGTTGGCGGCACTCGGGGTGACCAAGCCGGTGATTCCGGGCGTGATGCCGATTTCGAACAAGGGTCAGATCGTGAAGATGGCGCAGATGTCTGGTGCAGCCCTCCCCGCGTGGCTCACCGATCGTCTCGCACCGCTCGAGCATCCAGACGACGTTCGAAAACTCGGTGTCGAGGTCGCAACGCAACTCAGCAGTGAATTGTTGGCGGCAGGAGCACCCGGGCTGCACCTCTACACCTTGAATAGGTCACGTGCTCCACGCGAGATTCTCCGCAATCTCGGTCTTTCATGAGCCGCAAAAGTCGGAAGTGCGTGGCAGGGGTGCAGCGTGAGCGATAAGCGGCCGAGTTTGCTCGGCTACCTCCCGGCCCTCGACGGCGTGCGTGCGCTCGCGGTCATTGCAGTCATCGTGTACCACGCCAACAAGAAGTGGCTCGGCGGCGGATTCCTCGGCGTCGAAGTGTTCTTCGTCATCAGCGGATTTCTCATCACGTCGCTGCTGATCGCCGAGTCGGAGCGAGACGGTGGCATCAGTCTGAAACAGTTCTGGTTACGACGCGCCCGACGTCTGTTGCCTGCATTGTGGATGCTGTTGCTCTTGGTGGCGGTGTACTGCTCGATCTTCGAGCGCGACACGCTCGGAAATCTGCGCGGCGACATCGTTGCGGCGCTGGTGTACGGGTTCAACTGGTTCCAGATATGGGTCGGCACGTCCTATTTCACGGCATTCGACTTCGTCCCGCTCCGACATCTCTGGTCGTTGGCGGTGGAGGAGCAGTTCTACGTGATCTGGCCGGTCCTCATGTTGGTGCTGATGAAGTTGGGTCGTCGCAGGCTGCCAGTCATCGGAGTGCTCTTCGTTGCCACGTCCTTGGCGATCGCAATATTCACGGCGGTCACCTATCGAAGCGGTGCGATCGGCACCGTCACCGACACGCCCGAACAATTCATGGCGTTCCTCGGGCAGCCCGTGGCGCGCGTCGATTTCCTATTCCTCGGCACGTTCACCCGTGCAGGGGGCTTGTTCCTTGGTGCTGCGCTCGCGGTGTTTTGGCGCCCGTGGCTGTTGCAGACCTCGCCGATCGGTACTCGTGGACAATTGCTCGATGGCGTGTTCCTGCTCGGATTCGGTGCATTGGCGGTTTGCGCAGCGGTGTTTCGTGACGTCGTGGAGATCACCAACGTGGGTCCCGCGGGGTACGACGTGCTGTTTCGTGGCGGGTTCTTGTTGGTCGGCGTTGCCAGCGTGGCCGTGATTGCTGCGGCCGTGCACCCGACGGCCACGATGACCCACGCATTGCTTGGTAATCGAGTGATGACGTACGTCGGACAACGGTCGTACGGGCTGTATCTGTATCACTGGCCGGTGTTCCAGATGTATCGACGATTCGCGGGGAAGGGGCTGACGCCGTACGAGTTCGTACTGCTCGTGCTGCTTTCGTTGGCGCTGACGGAACTGTCCTATCGCTACGTGGAGTTGCCGGTGCGTGACGGAAGATTCGGAGAATGGTGGCGCAATCGTCGTGAGGAGCGGCGAAGTGGCGTTCTCGTCGATCAGGCGACGCGGCGACGACGCGCCGGCATGGTTGCCATTGGCGTGGTGTTGCCGGCGTTCGCGCTGGTGAGCGTGGCAACGGCGGACGTGAAGCTGAACGACATCAGCCAAAGCCTCGCCGACAGCGAATCGGCGGTGGTGAACGTGCTCGGGGATTCCGCGGCCGACTCGGCGGGCTCGAACGACGAGTCTTCGCCGACGACGATTGACGAAAGTCAACCGGTGGTCATCGGCGGTGGCGTTACGCAGACCACCACGCTGGATGGTCAACTCATCGACGTACTTGCCATCGGAGACTCCGTCATGCTCGGTGCGGCACGCGAACTGACGGCGCGTGGTGCAACGGTCGACGCCTTGAAGAGTCGCTCGGTGCGTCAAGCACTGGAAATCGTCAACTACCTGAAGTCGGTTCGACGTTTGGGTTCCATCGTGGTGATTCATCTCGGAACCAACAGCACCACCACGGCGGAAGTCTTCGACGAAATCATGACCACGCTGGCCGACACTCCGCTCGTGTTGTTTCTCACGGTGCACGTTCCTTCGGAACCCCGGCAGTCGATAAACAATCGCTTGATCAATGCCTTGCCGGAGCGGTACTCGAACGTGAAGGTGCTCGACTGGCACGACATTGCCAGCCAGTATCCGGAATACCTGTACTCCGATCAAACGCACCTTCGCCCGGCGGGCTCGCGCTTTTATGCCGATCTCATCATGCAGGCGGTGGGTCGCCTGTAACGCCCTGTTTGCGAATGCGACGGGGTAATCGTCTAGGGTGAGCGACCGTGACAACACCAGTTCGAGTCGCCGTTACCGGCGCAGCAGGCCAAATCGGCTACAGCCTCATCTTCCGAATCGCATCCGGCGCGATGCTCGGACCCGATACGAGGATCATCTTGCAGTTGCTCGAAGTAACCCCCGCGCTCGGCGCACTCTCGGGCGTGAAGATGGAACTCGACGATTGCGCCTTCCCGTTGCTCGATGGTGTGGTCTGCACCGACGATGCGAACGTGGCCTTCGGTGATGCCGACGTCGCCCTGCTCGTTGGTGCAATGCCCCGCAAGGACGGCATGGAGCGCAAGGACCTGCTCTCGGCCAACGGCGGAATCTTCAAGCCGCAAGGTGAGGCCATCGCCAAGAATGCAAAGAAGGACATCAAGGTATTGGTGGTCGGCAATCCGGCCAATACCAATGCGCTCATTGCGTTGAACAACGCAGCAGGAATCGACCCCCGGCAGTTCACCGCCATGACGCGCCTCGACCACAATCGTGCGATGTCGCAACTCGCCATGCGCGTGAATCGCCCGTTGTCGAGCATCACGAAGATGACCGTCTGGGGAAACCACTCCACCACCCAGTACCCGGACTTGTCGCACTGCGAGGTGGACGGCAAGCCCGCCAAGTCGCTGGTGAACGACGACGCCTGGATCAACGACACGTTCATTCCCACGGTTGCCAAGCGTGGTGCCGCCGTGATCAAGGCTCGTGGCGCGTCGTCTGCCGCATCGGCGGCAAACGCAGCAATCGATCACGTCCGTTCGTGGGCGCTCGGAACCGCACCGGGCGACTGGGTGAGCATGTCGGTGCCGAGCGACGGCTCCTACGGGGTTCCCGAGGGACTGGTGTCGTCGTTTCCGTGTACGTGCTCTGGCGGGAAGTACGAGATCGTCCAGGGTTTGGAGATCGACGCTTACAGTCGCGCCAAGATCGACGCGTCAGTCGCAGAGTTGCAGGAAGAGCGCGACGCGGTGAAGGCCCTCGGCCTCATTTAGCGATCTTTGGCGATCAAGAATCAGCGGTATTCGGTGGTTTCGCGAACGTTCGCGAACACTGCATCGAGCGCGGCGAACAACGGTTGGGCATCGATCACCTTCTGGTGATCACCGCTGAATCGAACCTGGCCGTTGATGAAGGCCTCGGCGGCATTCGCTTGTCCGGTTGCCACTGCGACTGCCGTGTCGTAGTTCTGCGTGAACGTGACATCGCTCGGTACGGCACCCTTGCCGAAGTTCAGGCTGCCATCGCGACAAACAAAGTGGTACTCCACGTCGCCGAATGGGGTGGCGGTCACCAACTGAGTGACGGCCACCGAAAATTTGGACGCCAGTGCGTTGATCGCGGAATCCGCGGCGAGGTTCCGGGCAACCGCCGCGATCCACTCGTCGCTCAAGTAGCGCACGACGAGTGGATCAGTGCGGCTTAGGCAGCCTGGAGGCTGACGGTCTGTCGGCTCGAGCGGTAGATCGATGCCAACAGCACCACCAACGCCACGCCGGCAATGGCATAGCGGGCGGCGGTGTCGTCACGCAGATTGATGACTGCGGGCAGGATCAACAACGACACCAGGTTCATCACCTTGATGAGCGGGTTGAGTGCCGGACCGGCGGTGTCCTTGAACGGGTCACCAACGGTGTCACCGATGACGGCGGCCTTGTGCGCATCGGAACCCTTGCCACCGTGGTGGCCGTCCTCGATGAACTTCTTCGCGTTGTCCCAGGCGCCACCGGAGTTGCTCAGGTAGTTGGCCATCAACTGACCGGTGAGGATGACGGCGGCAAGGAAGGCGCCGAGGGCGAAGTAGTTGATGCCGAATCCGACGATGACCGGCGTCAGCACCGCAAGCAGGGCCGGCGTCGTGAGTTCACGGAGCGATGCCTTGGTGCAGATGTCGATGACCGGACCGTAGTCGGGTTGTTTGGTGCCGGCCATGATTCCACCGTCCTTGAACTGCGCTCGTACTTCCTGCACCACCACGCCGGCGGTGCGACCCACGGCGCGAATGGCGAGCGCGGAGAACATGAACGCAATCGATCCACCGATGAGCAAGCCGATGAACGTCTTCACGTCGGCGACGTTGATCTGGGTCTCAACGGCCTGGAAGATCGCGTCACCCTTCAACAACTCACCCGCAGCATCCGACAGCTTGAGCTGTCCGGCGATGGTTTCGATGTAGGAGGCAAAGAGTGCCACCGCGGCAATCACCGCCGAACCGATCGCGAAGCCTTTCGTAACGGCCTTGGTGGTATTGCCCACCGCGTCGAGGCTGACCATGATCTTGCGTGGCTCGCCGTCGAATTCTCCGGCCATCTCGGCAATACCTGCGGCATTGTCGGCCACCGGACCGAAGGTGTCCTCGGACACGATTACGCCGGTGGTGGCCAACATGCCCATGCCGCACAGCGCCACGAGGTACAGCGACAACAGAATGTTGCCGCCACCCAACCAGAGCGTGCCACCGAGCGAGATGGCGATACAGATGATCGCATACACCGACGACTCGAGACCCGAGGCGGTTCCCGACAACACCACGGTTGCAGGGCCGGTTTCGGCGGACGCGGCGATTTCCTCCACCGGGCCGTACTCGGTGCCGGTGAAGTACTCGGTGAGTCGGCTCAACACCTGCGCGAGGATCAAGCCGATGAGCACGGCGCCAAAGACTCGCCAGCCGATTCCGGATACGGAAACCGGGTCGGCGCCTTCGAAGGCAACCTCGCCCTTGCTTGGATTGCCGATGTAGTACAACGACAACAGCAGGGTGCCAATCACGGTGATGATTCCAGCCATCAGGAAGCCGCGATTGATCGGCTTCAGGGCGTTGGTTTCACCGTCCTTGGCGCGAACTGCGAACACACCGGCGATCGACGCGACCACGCCGATTGCGCGTGCCGCGAGTGGGAATACCAAGCCGAGCGCAGGGTTGAGACCCACGGAGTTGAACGCGGCAACACCGAGGATGATCGATGCGACCAGCGTTACCTCGTAGCTCTCGAACAGGTCGGCAGCCATACCGGCGCAGTCGCCCACGTTGTCGCCGACGTTGTCGGCGATCACTGCGGGGTTGCGCGGGTCGTCCTCGGGAATTCCCGCCTCGACCTTTCCGACCAGGTCGGCGCCGACGTCGGCTGCCTTGGTGAAGATTCCACCACCAACTCGGAGGAACAACGCGATGAGCGATCCGCCGAAGCCGAAACCGACGAGCATCGCTGATGACGTGTTCTGGAACAGCGCGATGATGATGGTGGCACCCAGCAAGCCGAGACCCACCGTGAACATGCCGGCGACGCCACCGGTACGGAAGGCAACCTCCAGGGCTTCACGCATGGATCCGCGACGAGCCGCGGCTGCGGTACGCACGTTTCCACGAGTCGCGAGCGTCATGCCGATGTAGCCGGTGAGCCCCGACGCCACGCAGCCCAGCAAGAAGGCGATGGTGCGGAAGACGCCAGAGGACACGAAACTGAGCGCGGTATCACCGTTGGGCTTCTCGATCGCCACCGACGTAACGAACACGATGATTGCTACCGGCACGAGGATCATTCCGATGGTGCGGAACTGGCGCTTCAGATACGCCCACGCTCCGACCTGGATCGCCGTGGCGATCTCCTTCATTTTCGGAGTGCCTTCGTCCTGGGCGAGCACCGACTTCACGAGGAAGAGTCCGACGGCCAAAGCCAGGAGCGATGCCGCTCCCGAGAGGCCCAGAACCAGCCATTCTCCTCCACGGAGGGTGAAATCCTGCCAGCCACCTTCAGATGCCAAGAGAGCAGTCACGTTGAATATTCCTTGCTACGAGAGGGGTCACCAGTGGGCAACCCCGTTTAATGAGTCTCAAAGAGTGTAGAGAACTCAGAGCCGCATCGCTTGCCGGGGTGAGACGGGCTTCACGCCCCGATTTCGATGCGGAGTTCGGCAGAGGGCGATGTCAGAACTAGCGTCTTCAGCGGAATCGACACCCATGTCTCTGTCTGCACCCGTCCGCGAACCCGTCTCTGGCACCGCGGTATCCCCACGAACCCGCAAGCCGTTTCTCTTGGATCTCTACGGCACTGCAGTGGGCAAGAAATATGCCATGGCCATCTCCGGAATCGCCCTCATGGGCTTCGTCTTGTTCCACATGATCGGCAATCTGAAGATGTACTTCGGTGCCGCCGATTTGAACGAGTACGCAGAGTTCCTGAAGAAACTGCTCTATCCGCTGGCCCCGAAGGAGTCGGTGTTGTGGATCCTGCGCCTGGGACTGCTCGGCATGCTGGCTCTTCATCTGCACGCCGCATGGTCACTCACGATGCTGAACCGTCGGGCGCGACCGGTTCGATACCAAAGCGCACGCGACTACCAGGAGGCCTCACTTGCGAGTCGCTCAATGCGACTGTCGGGAATCGTGGTGCTCTCGTTCATCGTGTGGCACCTGCTCGACCTCACCTTCGGCGTGGTGAACACCGTCGGAGCCGACGGTGAATTCGTACGAGCCGAGGTGTACGCCAACGTGGTGCGCAGCTTCGATCGCTGGCCGGTGGCGCTGTTCTACGTGGTGGCAAACCTGCTGCTCGGACTGCATCTGAGCCATGGTGTGTGGAGCATCTTCCAATCGCTCGGTTGGAACAACCCTCGATTCAACGCGTGGCGCACCGCATTTGCTCGTGGATTCGCCGCGGTGGTGGTGTTGGGCAACGTGTCGTTTCCCATCGCAGTAACAGTCGGAATCGTCAGCGTCTGAACGGGGTGACCATATGACCATGCTCGAAGATCGTCCAGCAACAAGTGCGCTGCTCAACTCCAAGGTGCCCGCCGGTGTGCTGGCCGACAAGTGGGATACGTTCAAGGCCAACGCCAAGTTGGTGAACCCAAACAACAAGCGCAAGTTCAAGGTCATCGTCGTGGGCACCGGGTTGGCTGGCGCGTCGGCGGCTGCAACGCTCGCCGAGCTCGGATACCAGGTCGATGCGTTCACCTTCCACGACTCCGCACGTCGCGCACACTCCATTGCCGCCCAAGGCGGTATCAACGCGGCGAAGAACTACCAGGGAGACGGCGACAGCGTGCACCGCTTGTTCACCGACACGATCAAGGGTGGCGATTTCCGCTCGCGTGAAGCAAACGTCTACCGCCTGGCACAGGTATCGGTGAACATCATCGATCAAATGGTGGCCCAGGGAGTGCCCTTTGCTCGCGAGTACGGCGGACTGCTCGACAACAGGAGTTTCGGTGGCGCGCAGGTGAGCCGCACGTTCTACGCCCGAGGGCAGACGGGGCAGCAATTGCTGCTCGGCGCCTATCAACAGCTGTCGCGACAAATCGGTTCCGGTGGCGTGCGACTGTTCAATCGCTGCGAACTCGTCGACATCGTGGTGATCGATGGTCGTGCCGCGGGCATCGTCACTCGCGACCTGCTCACCGGTCAGGTAACGAGCCATGCGGCCCATGCGGTGGTGTTGGCCACGGGCGGCTACGGAAACGTGTACTTCCTTTCCACCAACGCCATGAACTGCAACGTCACTGCTGCGTGGCGTGCACACCGTCGAGGTGCCTACTTTGCGAACCCCTGCTACACGCAAATCCACCCCACGTGCATTCCGCAGGCCGACGAAACACAGTCCAAACTCACCCTGATGAGCGAGTCGTTGCGCAACGATGGCCGCGTCTGGGTGCCGAAGAACTCCGATGAGTCCCGACCTGCACACCAGATTCCCGAGGAGGATCGCGACTACTACCTTGAGCGGCTGTATCCGTCGTACGGCAACCTGGCGCCGCGCGATATTTCTTCACGTGCCGCCAAACGTTTGGTTGACAAAGGACAGGGGGTTGGCCCGCTGAAGAACGGGGTGTATCTCGACTTCTCCGCGGCCATCAACCGCCTGGGCCGAAACGTGGTGGAGGAGCGGTACGGAAACCTGTTCGAGATGTACGAACGAATCGCCGGTGAGAACCCGTACGAGGTGCCGATGCGCATCTACCCTGCGACGCACTACACCATGGGCGGTTTGTGGGTGGACTACGAACTACAAACCACCATCCCTGGTTTGTACGCGGCCGGTGAAGCCAACTTCTCCGACCATGGCGCCAACCGTCTCGGTGCGAGTGCACTGATGCAGGGTCTGGCCGACGGCTACTTCGTGTTGCCCTACACCATTAGTAACGGGCTGGCGCCGTTGCTCAACAAGAGCGTGCCCGGCACCGACCATCCCGAATTCAAGCGTGTGGAGGCCGAAGCGCGAGATCGCTACCAGGCGTACATCAACGTGAAGGGCACGCGCTCGCCCGACTACTTCCATCGCGAGCTGGGAAAAATCATCTGGGACTACTGCGGCATGGAGCGCGATCGCAACGGTCTGGAGAAGGCCATCAGTGAGATACCAGCGTTGTACGACGAATTCAAGAAGGACCTGCGCGTCACCGGCACCGGTGAGGGAGTCAACCAAACCTTGGAGAAAGCCGGTCGAGTGGACGATTTCTTCCAGCTCGGCATGCTGATGTGCAAGGACGCCCTCACTCGTGAAGAGAGCGCCGGCGGCCACTTCCGTGTGGAGTACCAAACCGACGAGGGCGAGGCCCAGCGCGATGACGAGAAGTTCTGCCACGTTGCCGCATGGGAGTGGACTGGAGACGCAAGCAACGCGCAACGACACGAGGAGCAGTTGTCGTTCGAGACCTTGCAACTTGCCACGAGGAGCTACAAGTGAGCCGCCACCTGAACAACCTGACCGTCAAGGTGTGGCGTCAGGCCGGGCCCACGGCCACGGGACAGTTCGAAACCCACGTCATCGACTCCATCACCGACGAAGCATCGTTCTTGGAGATGTTGGATGTGCTCAACGAGCGACTGATTGCGGACGGCAAGGAAGCCATTGTGTTCGATCACGACTGCCGTGAAGGAATCTGCGGCACGTGTTCGCTGATGATCAATGGTCAGGCACACGGACCACAACGCGCCACCACCACCTGCCAGTTGCACATGCGGTCGTTCAAGAGCAACGACACCATCGTGATCGAGCCGTGGCGCGCAGGTGCGTTCCCGATCGTGAAGGACCTGATGGTGGACCGTTCGGCGTTCGATCGCATCGTGGAGTCCGGTGGATACATCACTTCGCCAACCGGTGGCGCACCGGATGCAAATCTCATTCCCGTGCCAAAGCCAGTGGCGGATGCCGCGATGGACTCGGCAGCGTGCATCGGTTGTGGTGCGTGCGTTGCCGCGTGTCCGAACGGAGCCGCGAATCTCTTCGTTGGCGCCAAGATTGCGCACCTCAATTTGTTGCCGCAGGGCCAAGCCGAGCGCTTCAAGCGCGCCGAGGCGATGGTTGACACCATGGACGAGCACTTCGGCTCGTGCACCAACCACGGCGAGTGCTCCGCTGCATGTCCGAAGGAGATTTCCCTCGATGTCATCGCGTTGATGAACAAGGACTATCGCTCCGCGAAGTTCAAGAATCGCAAAGAGCTGTCACGCAACTAGTCGCGACCCAGTCGCGCTTGGCGGCGCGTCGTTCGAGACTGGTGGTGATCGTCGCGTGTCGTGCGCGGCAGGGTGCTCCCTTTGCGTCACGCGCCGCTGAACTACGGTGAGTGGTCGTGTTGAACGACCTCGCCGGATGGGTCCAGGACGTCATCGAGCAACTCGGTGCGGTGGGTGTTGCGCTTCTGGTGATCCTGGAGAACGTGTTTCCACCGATTCCTTCGGAAATCGTGCTGCCGTTTGCGGGTTTCGTCGCGTGGCGCGGTGACGGATCGGTGCCCGTGATGATCCTTGCCGCCACGATCGGCGCAGTCGTTGGCGCGTTGGTGCTGTACGCGATTGCTGCGGTCATCGGCGACCGGCGTCTGGCGGCATTCATCGAGCGATTCGGAAGGTGGTTCGGTGTCAAGCCGTCGGACTTGGCGCGTGCCGAAGCGTGGTTCGATCGTCACGCCGTCGCGGCGGTTTTGCTCGGTCGATGCGTGCCGTTGATTCGTTCGGTGGTGTCGGTTCCAGCGGGTTTTCGCCGGATGCGACTGTTGCCGTTCATCGTGTACACCGCAGCAGGAAGTGCAGTGTGGAACACCGCGTTGATTGGTGCAGGCGCGATTCTCGGCGACCAATGGGACAGGGTGGAACCGTATGTTGCCCTATTGCAGTACGTGGTGATTGCGGTGATCGTGCTGTTCATAGTGCGGTTTGCGGTGATGAAACTCCGACACCGCGTGTAGCTCGGCCGACGTTTGTGTCGCTGCGTCTAGTGTCGGCGGCGGAGGTTCGGTCATGGGTGAGCTCAGCGGCAAGGTAGCAATCGTCACGGGATCATCGAGTGGAATCGGGGAATCCACCGCACGTCGACTTGCGGATCTCGGTGCGCACGTGGTGGTGAACTCATCAACGTCGGTGGAAGCCGGGAAGAACGTTGCGGTGTCGCTTGCCACCAAGGGCGCGTACGTTCAGGCTGACATCAGCGATCAAGCACAGGGCAAGAAATTGATCGACGAGACCATAGACATCTTCGGTCGACTCGACATTCTGGTCAACAATGCCGGGTGGACCACGCTCGTGCCGCATGGTGACCTGGATGGGCTCACCGACGAGATCTTCGACAAGACCTTCAAGGTGAACGTCTATGGAACGTGGTGGCTGACCAAGTCGGCGATTCCTCATCTGAAACAGAGCGACGATGGCAACGTGGTGAACATCACGTCGATAGCCGGAGTTCGCCCGGTGGGAAGTTCGATGGCGTACGCGATGACCAAGGCGGCGCTCAACCACATGACGGTGTTAATGGCCAAGTCCTTCGGACCGATTCGGTTCAATGCCGTTGCGCCGGGGCTGGTGCAAACACCCTGGACGCAGGATTGGGGCGTGATGCACGACTTCGTGTCGAAAGCCTCGCCGCTGAAACGCTCGGCCTATGCCAGCGACTGCTCGGAGGCGGTGCTTGGCATCGTTCGTAATCCGCACATGACCGGACAAGTGCTGGTGATCGACGGTGGCTTCACCCTCGTGTCGTGACGACGCGGCGTGAGGTTCCGGCTGGCGCAGGCCGAAACGTTGCGGTTACGCGAATGGAAACGTTTCGGTTAGAGGTCGTTGAGCGAGCGCAGCGACACGATGGTTGCGGCAGTGAGCGCAAAGAGGCCCAGCACCAGACTGAACGTGGCTCGTAGTCCGAACGCTTCGATACCCCAACCCACGAGCAATTGCCCGATCGGTGGCGCCGCATAGACGAGCGACATCTGCAACCCGTAGATGCGGCCTTGAAGTGCGGGGTCTATTCGCTTTTGTACCACCGTGTTCCACAGGGGGTTGAAGGGCCCCCACGCCAGACCCGTGATGAGCGCGAGCAGCGCGAAGATCGAGGTACCCGGGAGAAACCCCATGGGCAACAGGGCAGTCGTGGAGAGCAGAACCACCAGTCGTAGCAATACCGAGGTGCGGATTCGAGCCGCCAAACGTCCGTAGGCGAACGCCCCGATCACCACACCGAGTGCAACTGCCGACATCACCACGCCGAGACCAACCGCATTGTCGAGTGACTCGAAATGGGTCGGCCAGATGACGGTGTCGATCGGCATGTAGAGGCCGCTCATCACCGTGAGGCCGAGCGTGAAGGTGAGTAGTGCCTTGTCGGAACGCAAAATTGCGAATCCGCCCTGGAGTGCCCGCCAAAACGGCTCCGCGGTTTCGTGATGCTCGCTGCGAAGTTCACGAATCCGCATGGAACGCACCGCGAACGCCGCCACCAGGAAGAGCGCGCTCGTTGCGGCAAATGCCAGGGTCGGGCCGCCGAACTCGATGCACCACGCTCCTGCCGCCGGCCCGATCATCCAGCCGACGGCAAAGAAACCTTCGTGGCGACCGTTTGCCTTCTCCACGTTCATACCGGCAGAAGCAGCCGCGTTGGGGATGAGCGCCTTGCGCGCCGTGTAGCCCGCAGGATCGAACACTGCACCGAGTACCGCAAAGATGGCGATGAATAGGTAGTTGAGCTCGGTCACGAGTTCACCCACGACGAACAACAGCACCGACAGACATGACAGCAGGTCGGAGAGTGCCGAAACCGCCCGACGCCCGACCCTGTCGATCAATCCGCCCACCACGGGCGAAACGAAGATGCCCGGCAGGCTCACCAGCGCTGCGAGCAGTCCCGCTCGTGCCGGGGATCCGGTTCGCTCGAGCACCAACCAGGGGACGGTGATCATCACGACCCCGTTGGAGATTCCGGACGAGAGGTTTGCAATCTGCAGTCGAGCGAATGCCGACCGCTGCAATACCTCGCTCACCGCGTAGAGGCTACGAACTTCTCCACTGCGCTGAGGTCATACGGATTGCTCAACATCACGATCATGTGATCGGCGCCGGCGGCCGCATACTCGTCGACCTTCTCGAGTTCCTCGGGTCGTACCGCCACGGTGCGTTCGATGTCCTTGGGGTTGCGTCCGACCTTTGCACACCACTCGTTGAGGATGTCATTCTTCTTCTTGAAGTTGTCTGGCGGACCGAATGTGTTGAGTTGGTCGGCATGCTGCGCCACGAGCCGCAACGTGACCTTCTCGCCGCTTCCACCGATCATGAGTGGAATCTTTCCGTTGACCGGACCGGGGTTGAGTTTGGCCATTCGCTCCTTGATGATTGGAAGTCCGGCCTCGAGGATCTTCAGGCGCCCCGGAGCCGTACCGAATTCGTAGCCGTATTCGGTGTAGTCGCGTTCGAACCATCCAGAACCGATGCCGAGGACGAAACGCCCGTTGCTGATGTGGTCGATGGTGCGGGCCATATCGGCCAGCAACTGGGGGTTTCGGTACGAATAGCAGGTGACGAGTGCGCCGACCGTTGCATGCTTGGTATCGGCGGCCATTGCGGCGAGCAGCGTGTAGCACTCGAAATGTTCGGCGTCGGGGTCGCCAAACAGCGGGTAAAAGTGGTCCCAGGTCCACAAACTGTCGACGCCAATGTCGTCGGCACGCTTCCATGCATCGCGCATGGCTTGCACCGTCGTTGCCTGAGGTTGGATTTGAACGCCAATTTTCATGCCGCAAACCTAGCCTGAGTAGGTGCCGCAATCACCAGCGCTCGCCGTACGCAACGTGACCAAGCGATTCGGTGACTTCGTTGCGGTAAATGACCTCTCCCTCGATGTTCAACCCGGAACCTGTCTGGGTCTGCTCGGCCCGAACGGTGCGGGAAAGACAACCTTGATGCGAATGATCACGGGGCAAACCGGATTGAACGGCGGGTCGATCTCGGTGCTCGACTTCGACATAGCTACGCAAAGTCGCGAGGCCCGGGCCGTCCTGGGTGTGTGTCCCCAGCAGGACAACATGGACGATCAACAGACCGCGCGCGAAAACCTCGCACTCTGGGCGGCGTTGTGTCGCGTGCCGCGTGCGCAACGCAAGTCGGCGATTGCAAAGGCATTGGCGACTGCACAACTCACGGAGCGTGCCGGGGAGCGAGTCACGAACCTCTCCGGCGGTATGCGTCGCCGACTTCTGCTCGGACGTGCGTTCATCAACTCGCCGAAGTTGGTCTTGTTGGACGAGCCGACGGTGGGTCTGGATCCGCAGGTGCGGAGCGACTTGTGGTTGATCATCGATGCCATGCGGCGAAGTGGTGTCACTGTGGTGATGAGTACCCACTACATCGAGGAGGCCGAACGACTCGCCGACGACATTGCGATCGTGAACCATGGTCGGGTGATTGCCCGTGGTACGCCGCATCAATTGCGCGAACGGTACGTCGGTGTCGAGGCGGTCGAGTACTTCGGACCACCGGAAGTGCTCGACGAGATCGCGTCAAAGGCAGCGGATGCCGGCCTCAAGTCGCGACGTGCCGGCCTGAGCATCTCGGTGCTCGGTGTGGAAAACACTTCAGTCGAGTTGTTGAACTCGTGGGGTCGACTGTCGCGACGACCGACGAACCTGGAAGACGTCTTCGTGTTGCTGACCGGGGAGTCCCTCGATGGCTAGATTCGACGTACGGTCGCTGCCCGCCGTGTGGACGCGCGAGCTCATCATCTTCAAGCGCTATTGGCCGGGTACGACGTTCACGGCGGTGCTCGAGCCGTTGATCTTCCTGTTTGCGATTGGGCTCGGTGTCGGTGCCTTCATTGACGAAATTGCGGGGGTGAAATACGTGGTCTTCGTCGGAACCGGGGCGGTCGCCACCGCGGTGTTGTTCAGTTCGGTGTTTCCGGGAATGTACAACACCTTCATCGCCCGCGTGTTCCAGAAGGTGTATGACGGGATTCTGTCGACACCGACGACAACCGCGGAACTAATGGTTGGTGAGGCGTCCTGGGTGGCGGCGCGAACCGCCGTGTACGGCTCGGTGCCGATGATGGCAACGATTCCGTTCGGTCTCACTCCGCGGTGGGGGATGCTGCTCGTTCCGTTCATTTGTTTCATCTCGGCACTGGGACTCACGTTCTTGGGCCAGTACATCTCCGGTCTGGTGAAGGTGATCGATTCGTTCTCCTACTTTCAATCCGCATTGTTGACACCGCTGCTGTTCGTATCGGGAACCTATTTCCCCATCGACGGCCTCCCGAAGTGGTTCGGCACCATCAGCAACGTGAATCCGGTGTACCACTGCATCGAATTGGTACGTGATGCGTGTTTCGGCACGCTCTCACCTGCGTCGCTGTGGCACGTGTTGGCGCTGGTGGTGTTTGCGGCCATCACGGGAACGTTGAGTATTCGTGTGATGACCAAGCGGCTCATTACGTAGCAGTCGAGCGTCGTGCTGTGCCAGAATCGGCGCGTGCCACGAGCGCTGTTCAGCGTGTACGACAAGTCGGGAGTGGTGGACTTTGCGCGGTCGTTGCACGAGCTTGGATGGGGATTGCTCGCAAGTGGAGGTACCGCGCAGGTTCTGCGAGCGGCGGCACTTCCCGTGGTGGACATTGCCGATGTAACCGGCTACCCGGCGATTCTCGGACATCGAGTGGTGACGCTGCACCCGGCGGTGCACGGTGGGATTCTCGCCGACACCAACGACCCCACGCACCGCGAGGATCTCTCGCGTCACGACATCGAACCGATCGACCTCGTATGCGTGGGACTGTACCCGTTTGCCTCCGAGCCCGGCGTCGACTTGATCGATATCGGTGGTCCGTCGTTGGTGCGTGGTGCGGCCAAGAATCATGCGAGGGTTGCCGTGGTTACCGATAGTTCGCAGTACGGCCCAATCGTTGCAGAGTTGCGCGAGCACGGGGAGTTGACCGCCGGAACTCGGCGCGACTTGGCGGCTCGCGCATTTGCGGTAACCGCCGCGTACGACGCTCGCGTGGCGGCATGGTTCGCCGAGGAACACGCCACATCCGAAGCAGGAGACGGATCGTTGCCGAACTATGTGACCCTGCGGTTGGAACGCGAATCTCCGTTGCGATACGGAGAGAACCCACATCAGCGCGGCGCACGGTATCGCATCGTTGGGCAACGCAGCTGGTGGAGCGATGCCGAGCAACTCGCAGGCAAGGAATTGTCGTACCTCAACGTGCTGGACGCGGATGCGGCTTGGTCATTGGTGAACCAGTTTTCTGCGCCGGCCGCAGTGGTCATCAAGCACGCGAACCCGTGTGGCTTGGCGGTGGCCGATGACATCGAATCGGCATACACCCGGGCGCATGACTGCGATCCGTTGAGTGCATTCGGGGGAATCGTGGGACTGAACCGTGCGATGACCGAGGCGACGGCAGATGCACTACTGGAGACGTTTACGGAAGTGGTGGTCGCACCCGAATTCGAGTCGGGGGCACTCGAGAAACTCCGAACCAAGAAGAATCTTCGGGTCATGCGAGCTCGCGCGCCGTTCGGGGACGGCTGGTCGTTGCGAGGAGTCGATGGCTCGGTGCTGTTGCAGGACCGTGACAAACCGTCGGCAGACACGTCGCAGTGGCGCGTAGTGGGCAACACAACACCCACCGATGCACAGTGGCGCGACGCAGCGATCGCATGGGTCACCTGTGCGGCGGTGAGTTCGAATGCCATCGTGCTGGTTCGCGACGCCATGGCCGTGGGTATTGGTGCCGGACAACAGAATCGTGTCGGATCGGCACGACTGGCCTGCCAACGTGCAGGTGAGCGTGCCCGGGGTTCGGTGGCTGCGAGTGATGCATTCTTTCCCTTCCGCGACGGACCGGAGGTGCTCGCGGCTGCCGGAGTGTCGATGATCGTGCAGCCCGGTGGCAGTCAGCGCGACGACGAATCCATCACGGCCGCCGACGAATTCGGCATCGCGATGGTGTTCACGGGCACCCGTCACTTCCGGCACTGATTTTTTGTCAAACTTCCAACGACCCGAGGATGCGCGGAGAGTAGCGTTTGCGTATGGACGAACTGTTCGATCGTTTCGAAGGCCTCACGTTTGACGACGTCGTGCTGGTGCCCGGCTTCAGCGACGTGTTACCCGACCAAGTCGACACATCCACGGTCTTCGCGCGCGACATCGTGTTGAACGTGCCGCTCGTGTCGGCGGCGATGGACCGTGTCACCGAGGCCGCACTCGCCATCGCAATGGCCCGTTGTGGCGGCATCGGGGTGGTGCACCGGAATCTCGCAGTTGAGGATCAAGCTGCAGAAATCCAGAAAGTGAAGCGGTCGCAATCAGGAATGATCTCCGATCCGGTCACACTGCCGGCGACCGCCACTCTGGACGACGCCGAACATCTGATGAATCGCTTCAAGATCTCGGGTGTGCCGATCACCAATCGTGAGGGCGTTCTCGTCGGCATTCTCACCAATCGTGACGTGCGTTTCTGTTCGCCACAGGACTACAAGCGCCCTGTGAGCGATTTCATGACCAGTGAGGACCTGGTCACCGCCCCGGAGGGCACCACGCTCGAACAGGCCAAGTTGCTGCTGCAGAAGCATCGAATCGAGAAACTGCCGTTGGTCGACGACAAGGGACGATTGCGTGGTCTCATCACGGTGAAGGACATCATGAAGCGTCAGGAGTTTCCCAACGCCACGCGTGACTCGGCCGGTCGCCTGAGGGTGGCTGCCGCAGTCGGGGTGGGTGAAGACCTTGAAAATCGTGTGGAAGCACTGACGAGAGTTGGAGTTGACGGCGTGGTCATCGACACCGCACACGGGAATTCCATGGGCGTAGTGAAGGCGATCGAACGAATCAAGGCCAGTTGGCCGGAATTGGCGGTGGTAGCCGGCAACGTGGTGGACGAGAGCGGTGTTGAAACCCTGCAAGGCGCCGGTGCCGACGCGGTGAAGATCGGTGTTGGCGCTGGATCCATCTGCACTACGCGCGTGATCGCGGGCGCGGGTATGCCGCAGTTGTCTGCCATCTGGTTTGCTTCGCGTCGAGCGCAGCAACTCGGAGTTCCCACCATCGCCGATGGCGGTGTCACGTATTCCGGTGACGTGGTGAAGGCTCTCGCGGCTGGTGCTGGGGTGGTGATGCTTGGCAGCCTGTTTGCAGGTACCGATGAAGCACCGGGCGAAGTGGAACTCTTCGAAGGGCGTCGATACAAGAGCTATCGCGGCATGGGTTCGCTCGGGGCGATGCAGGGATTCGGTGCCGATCGATACGGATCAGCGCAAGGTGACGGTGCGCGCAGTGGCAGTGGCCGCAACAAGTTGGTGCCCGAGGGCATCGAGGGGCGTGTCGCGTACGCGGGATCTCTCGCCGACGTGGTGTATCAGCTGGTCGGAGGACTACGTTCGGGCATGGGCTACGTAGGTGCGGGCACGCTGCCCGAATTGCATCGGCGAGCTCGCTTCATGCGCGTGACGACGGCAGGTCGAGAGGAAAGTCATCCGCACGATGTGACCATCACGCACGAGTCGCCGAACTACCACCGCTCCTAGCAGTACACGGCACTGCTATTTCAGCAGTGTGAGGATGACCGACGCGGTGCTTGCAAGTGCCGAGAGTGACGCAACCACCAAGGTTTTGTTGAATCGCAGTCGCTCATCGAGTAGGTCGAAGCGTCT
>JAFMFM010000060.1 GCA_017856115.1 Actinomycetota bacterium
CCGGATCTGTTGCAGTACCACGAAGTGTGGGCTGCGGCAGGGACGTGGAACGACGTGTTCCCAATCGCGCCGACTGATCTCGTTCGTGCAAGTGGCGCGCTGGTCACCGACCTAAAGCGGGCGTGATATCTGGACGTTCGTGAAGCCACTGCCCGGGCCAGCTTGGATCTTTATTAACGTTCGAGCATGACAATTGCACGGTTTCTTTCCGTCGTAATCGATGCAACAAATCCCAAGGAGCTCTCGGAATTCTGGCGGGCGCTCCTTGGGGGAGAAGTTGACCCGCGTACGGCAACCGAAGAGTGGATATCGCTGCGCGACGTGCCCCAACTCGGCTACCTGTCATTTCAGAAAGTGCCCGAGGAACGCATGGTGAAAAACCGCGTACATCTCGATATGGATGTAGACGACATTGCAGTAGCCACGTCGCAGGCAGTGGCGGCTGGGGCGCGAACCTTCGGGGGAGTTGTTGATGAAGGCACAGGACTTTTGCAGGTGATGTTGGATCCCGAAGGTAACGAATTCTGCTTAATCCAAAGAATTCCGACATCAAGGACGTCGCTCTGATCGGCGCTATGCGCACGAGCCCCGCCATCACCTGACTAGCCCGCTACTCACATCATGCGGTGTGCAATTACCTTCTGTTCCTCAGTTCCGACGCGGAACGATTCGCGAACAGCAGTCTGGTCGACATCGACACATCGAACACAAGATCGGCAGAGTGGGTGATCGGCGTGCACTCGTGCGCAGTGTTGCCAATTGAAAGATCGACGGTCTCACGTCGTAGTCAGCACCGCAACACGGTTCCGTGTGGCCGGCCAATGGTGTTAGTGCGCTGGAATTTCGTAGCGCAACGCAACTGCCTGGTTCGTGCCGTCGGGGCAGGTGTCGGAATCTAGTCCTGCCATCGTAAAGTTTGCACGTTCGGCAGTACGTCGTGAAGCGACGTTGGTTTCGGCGATCAACGCCCGCACCGTGTGGGCCTGTGTTGTGTGGCCGATGATCGTTCGCAGAATACGTAAGGCGTCAGCCGCGGCTCCGTTGCCGCGACCCCACGGCGCCACCCAATAACCAACCGATGCAACGCCATCTCGCACGTGGTGCAGCCCGGCCACGCCGACCGGTTCATTGGTTGGCGCGGAGACGATCGCGTACGCGGAAAGTTCACCGCCACGATCAACGACGAACGACTCCGCATGTTCGCGTGTGTAAGGCCGTGGCACCATGGTCCAGCGTTGAATGTCGGGGTCCTGACATGCACGATGGATCCATTCGGCATCGTTCGGTTGGAGCTCCCTCAAGCGGTGGGAGAGGAGATCGAAATACACCTGCACCACTTGGGTGTCGTCGGTGATTTCCTCACCGGCGCAGGTCCAGTACTCCAAGTGGCTCGCACGAAAGTCGGCGGCGTTCAAGTCGCCCTCGGCTTCCGCCAGGGCAAACTCATCCGGGACGTCAGCAAATCGTGTGACTTCCACGCGAGTGACGTGCAGCGTCGCGACGTGTTTCCCGTCGTTGTCGACCATCGCCAAACACTCGCCGACATGTTCGAGGGGTTCGCCCTCCTTGACGTAGTCGTGGAGGAGGCCCGCAGTGGCGCGTTTGTTGCCGTTGATGATGAAGTCAACGAGGCGAGCGCGACTCTCGCCGGGTGTTCCGAATTCGATCGACCGGAGCGAGTCGACGACGGGAAACACCATCGTCGACTCGCGTTCGTTGGTCGATTACTTGCTGAAGAGGCTGAGCATGTCACCAACCGTCGGGCCGAACTCGCCGTCGTTGGCAATCGTGGCGAAGAACACCAGGGCGGCACCTGCCATCGAGATGTTCTTGAAGAAGCCCGCCGTCTCGGCCTGCTTGGCCTGTTGGTCGGTCTGAGCCCAGAAGTCGTGCATCTTCACTGCCATGAGAATCAGCAGGATGGCGAGCACGAGAGCCCCAAGGTCGGCGTAGATACCGAGCACTACGGAAATTGCGCCGAGCACCATGAGCACGCCGGAGAGGTAGATCGATGGCATTGGCATCGGCACCTTCTTGAATTGCGCGTAGCCCTCCATCGACTTGGCCTTGGTGAGGTGGTTGAGGCCATTTGCTACGAAGACAAGTGCGAATAGCACTCGTCCGATGATCATGACGATATCCATGTGATTTCTCCTTGTGTGAATACCCGAACACTCGGGCACGCGAATCATACGGTAAAGTAGTTGCGTGCGCAACTATCCCAGTCACCTGCGGGTCTGGCCCCACCTGGGGCGCGGTGGAGTGCCCTCGTGACTCGCTGGCTCGACCCGGTCGAACTTCGGGCCTGGCGAGGCTTCGTACTGAATGCGCGAGACGTGTTGCAGGACATCGAGGCCGACCTCGAACGGTTCGGTATCGATGGTGGCGACTACCAACTACTGGCGATGTTGTCGGAATCCCCGGGCCGACGAGTGAAGCTGTGTGATCTCGCGGCACGTCTTCGACTGTCGCGGGGTGGACTCACCCGGCGAATGCAGGGGGTGTTGAAGAAGGGTTTGGTCAAACGCGTTAGGAATGCCGATGACGGCCGCTCCGCCTACGCAGAAATGACGCCAAAGGGCTGGAACCTTCTCAAACGAGCTGCTCCGGCACATGTTGGAAGTGTTCGGCAGCGAATGATCGACCGCCTGTCCAAGGAGGAACTCGCACGACTGGCGTCGGCGTTCGAGAAACTCGGTCCTCATCGTTAGCGTTGTCGGAATGCCCGACCTGCAGATGTTCCCACCCGAGCCCGATTACATGCGCATCCACACGCGTCGCTACGAAGTTCGCGCCTACCACATGGCAGACGACCGCCTCATGTTGCGCGGGGTGGTGGTGGATGAAAAACCCGTCGGGTTGTACATCGAGCAGGATCCCAATCCGTTGTGGATGCACCACATGATCCTGGATCTGGAGATTCACTTTCCGTCTCTCGTCATCCAGAAAGCAACGGTCACCTTCCGTGAGCATCCGCATCTGGGTTGCGTCAACATCGTGGATCATTACAAGAAGCTCGAGGGAATGTCGATCACACGTGGATTCAATGCCAAAGTGAAGGAGTTGTTCGCCGGTCCACGCGCGTGCACGCATACCACCGCGTTGTTGCAGGCGATGGCCCCCGTAGCGGTGCAAAGCATGTGGTCGATGCGTGTGGCATCGGCACGCACACGGGGTGTTTCACTCGAGCAGTTGGGGGATGGTCCGCAGACTGCCAGCCCCGTCAACACCTGTCACATGTGGGAGGAGAGTGGCGAACTTGCCACTGCCGTGCGCGAGGGTCGTGAGATTGAGATTCCACTGTCGATCTCCAAGCGTTTGCGCACGCTCGGGATGAGCGACGACGTGTGGCGTGAATGACGTTGCGCCAACCCACGCTTCGATGAACTCCACCCGCAAGCCTGCATCCATGACCTCCACTCGTGACCGCGTACCGCTTACTGCGGCACATCGCCTCGCGCTGTCGGCAGGTGTGCTGTTCTTCGCCAATGGCGCGGTGTATGGCAACTGGATTCCGCGACTGCCGGAGATCAAGGATCGCCTGGGTGTTGGCAACTCCGGTCTGGGTGTCGCGCTACTCGGTGGTGGTATCGGTGGGCTGGTTGGATCGTTTGCCGTAGGCGCCATCATGTCGCGAATCGGCAGTAGACGACTCGTGCTCGCCGCGCTGACGTTTCTGGCCGCTGCGATGACGCTCGTGGCATTCGTCTCGCAGGCATGGATGTTTCTCGTGGTGCTGTCGCTCGTCGGTTTGTTCGACGTCTGTGCCGACGTGGCGATAAATGCGCAGGGCGTGATTGCCCAGGAACGGCTTGGTCGCTCGATCATGAATCGACTGCACGGCATGTGGAGCCTTGGGTTTGCCTCGGGAACCGTGGTGGGTTCCCTCGGTGCAGGACTCGGCGTGGGTCTTCGTCTACAGGTGATTGCCGTTGCCGTTTTGTTGATCGGTGCGGTGTGGTTCGTGGCGCGTTGGCTTGCCGACGCCGACCCGTCGCACCATGACGAGTCCGCGACCGCGTCGTCCTCGCGACAACTCGGTGTGATTGCGATTGCGCTGGCAGTCGTCGGTGCTGCCGCCATCGCACTCGAAGGAATGCCGAACGAGTGGGGGGCGCTCCTCATGCGCGATGAGTTCGGTATCGGTGAGTGGGCAGGTTTCGGAACCGTGGCGTTCGGCTCGGGAATGCTGCTCGGGCGATTCAGCGGGGATTACGTGCAGGAACGAATCGGCTCGGAGAGATTGTTCAAACTCGCGATGGTGCTCATCGTGGCGGGATTCGGGGCCGTCATCGCTTCGTCGCAGCCGTGGTTGGCGTTGTGCGGATTGTTCGTGTCGGGAACTGGGCAAGCGGTCATCTTCCCGCGCTTGTACTTGTTGGCGGCGCGAGTGCCCGGGCTGAGTGCCGGGACGGGGCTCGGAGCGCTAATGGTGGGTTTGCGACTTGGCGGAATGTCAACCACGCTTTCGATGGGTGCACTTGCCGATGCGTACGACTTGCGAATTGCATTGGCGAGTATCGCCGTGGTGTCGTTCGTGCTCTTGTTGGCATCAAACGCGGTCGTAACACGACGCGTCTAGTACCGTTCTGGTGTGCGAATCCGCAAGTTTGTCACCACCTGTGAAGACCTCCGTGAAGAAAACGGTCGTGAAGTTGGGCGGCTCGTTCGACGTGCCGTTTGCAGCGCGGTGATCGAAAATCCACTCGCGGGAAAGCCCGGTGCCGACCTCTCGGAAATCGAAGCGATGGGAGCCGAGATCGCCGGTCAACTTGCCGAACGTGCGCTCGCCGCACTCGGCGTCGCCGCAGACGAAGTAACTGCGTATGGCAAGGGTGCAATTGTCGGGACTGCAGGTGAAATCGAGCATGCTGCGGCGCTCATCCACCCTCGATTCGGTGCACCGGTTCGAAAAGCGGTGGTGAAAGGTGACGACATCATTCCGTCAACCAAGAAGATCGGTGGCCCTGGCGCTCACATCACGCTGCCGATCACCAACAAGGACGACATCTGGTCGTTCGATGAGATGGATG
>JAFMFM010000061.1 GCA_017856115.1 Actinomycetota bacterium
CGGCTAGATCTTTAGGTAGATAGCCCCGTCTCGCTCACTTACTTTGTATGAAGTAAGCGCGATCTCTGCAGGACCTTCAATGACTGCGCCCGTCGCGGCGTTGAAGACCGAGCCGTGAGCCAGGCAGGTGAGCCTTCCGGATGGACCGGGACTCACCAACGCACCTGCATGCGTGCAACTGCGACTGAACCCGACGACGCCATTCGAGGTTCGTGTAACCACCACGGCGTAATTGCGGCCACCGGAAGTCACGACCGCGATTTTGCTGGCGCCCGCGGCAAGCTCGCTTGAGGCAAAGACCTTCACATCGCTGGTGGTGGGCTGAGGCGGAGGCGTCGTCTTCGCGCGTCGCCACTTGTTCCCGTTGGGGGTCTTCACGCATTCGAACGTCTTGCCACCGCTGGTCTTTCGTCGGCCAACCTTTCGGCACGACCCGCCAACACGAACGACGGGTTCGCGCAGAGCGTCAACCGACGTTGGTGCGAACAAGAAGGCGACGAATCCCGTGGAGACCATTCCAAGGAGCGAGCGACGTGAAATCTTGGCCATCACCACACCCTAGATGGGTACGCTGTCGGTCGTGAAGCGGTCGAGAGTGATTTTCGTGGCGGTCGCAATGCTCTCCGTGCTTACCGGCGCTTCCAATCCCACACGTGCACAGCAGCACGCCGACCCCGCTCGTGTATTGGTGCTGGGGGACTCGGTCTTCAATGCGTTCACCCATGTGGACTCGGCGGCTGAACTGATGAATCAACGCCAGACCACGATCTTTGCAACGCAGGGCTGCCAGCGGCTCATCAACGAGGGCTGCATGGACTTCGCCAAACTGAGTGCACTCCAGCAATTGCGACGCCATGCCGGCAAATTTACCGACGTCGTGGTGATCGGCACCGGGTACAACGACCGACTCGGTCCCGAGTTCAAGGCGGCAGTGAGCGCAATCATGAAGGAGGCCGAGGCTCAGGGAGTAGAAGTGTTGTGGGTGACCTATCGCGTTGCGGGGAACGTGAAGGGCAAATCACGAGTCCTCAATTCACAGTTGCGTCGATTCGACCAGCGCTGGGAGAGCCTGCACGTCGCCGATTGGGATGCACACAGCAAGGACACCGAGGGATGGTTTCGAGAGGACGGCGTGCACCTCATCACGCGAGGCGCCATTGGGCTGGCGAAGTTATTGAACGGTGAACTGGCACCGATCCTTGAACGGCGCGATGCTTCGCCCGTGGTGCCGTCGGTACCGTAGCGCGTTTGGTCTGCCCGGGCCACGCAGAACCGGGTCGTAAACCCGTCTAGCGGAATTCGTCGGAGGAGTACTGCCCGATCCGGTCGGCGCGATGGCGCGTGTCGATGGTGCGTATGGTGCCGCTGCGAACACGCATGACCAAACTCTGCGAACTCGCACCGTACGCGTCGTACCGCACACCGCGAAGGAGGTCGCCGTCGGTCACGCCGGTGGCGGCAAAGAATGCATCGTCGCAACGAACCAGGTCGTCGGTGGTGAGCACCCGATTCATGTCGATACCTGAGGCTTTCGCCAGTATCCGATCCTCCTCGCCACGAGCCCAGAGCAACCCCTGAATCTCACCACCCAGCGCCTTGATGGCGGCTGCGGATGTCACGCCCTCGGGTGTCCCGCCGATTCCCATGAGCGCATCGACACCGGTTTGTGGCCAAGCGGCCGCGATGGCGCCGAAGATGTCGCCGTCGGCGATCATCTTGATGCGACAGCCCGCCGCACGAATCTCCCCAACGAGGTCATCGTGGCGCGGCCGATCCAGGACGATGATGGTGAGCTCGTTGAGTGTCTTGCGTTTTGCCCGAGCGATGGAATTCAGGTTGTCACGCACCGATTTGGTGATGTCTATTGCACCGCGCGCCTCGGGGCCCACCGCAATCTTGTTCATGTAGACGAACGGACCCGGGTTCAACATCGAACCGCGCTCGGCAACGGCGATGACACTCAGGGCATTGCCGCGTCCCAGCGACGTGAGCGTGGTTCCGTCGATCGGGTCGACAGCAACGTCGGTGACGGGTTGGTTGCCGTTGCCGACGTGTTCGCCATTGAACAGCATCGGCGCCTCGTCCTTTTCGCCCTCACCGATGACGACGATTCCGTCCATGTTGACGGTTTCCAGGAGATTGCGCATGGCGTCAACGGCGGCACCATCGGCTGCATGCTTATCGCCACGACCAACCCATTTGGACGCCGCAAGTGCCGCCGACTCGGTCACCCGAACGAGTTCCATCGCCAAGTTGCGGTCAGGTTTGTGGGTGAGGGGCACCAACCCCAAATTACCCCATCTGCCAGCCACTAACCTTCGTCGCATGGACGAGTGGGACCCGCGGAATCCCGAATCGCCGACGGTGCGATACGACCTTGCGGATTGGTCGCTCGAGGAACGCGTGGAGCTGGTGGAGCTCCTCGCAGAGGCCGATATTCGTCACGACTGGGACGGAACGGAATTGTTGGTACCCGCCGCCGCCGAGGCGTCGGTCGATGCGATCTTGGACGAGGTGGAGGATGCCGAGGATGCACCGTCATCGTTGACGGGAGAACTCGAGGAATTCGAATTGGAAGAGTGGACCACCGCCGACCGCGTGGAATTCGCCGCCGTCCTCGTCGATCGAGGGATCGGACACCGCTGGGAGGACAATCTCCTGCTCGTGCGAGTGGACGACGCCGACGCGGTCGAGGATCTGCTCGACGAGTTCGACCGCTGAGCGACGCATCTCAGTAGCGTTGACCAGGTGACCGACGCATCGTCACAGTTGCTCGCGGAAGTGGAGATTTTCCACTCGCGTACCCAGTCACCGACCCGCCGTCTGTCGCTCGGCAACTTGGTGCTTCCGGTGGACCCGGCCCCGGGTTTGGGTGGGCTGTTGCTGGGTGGAATCATCGCGGCCCATCTACACGAGGTTGACGAGGAGTTGGTTCCCGACGTTCATCGCTTGGTGCTGCAGGTGGATCGCGGAGATCGTGTGGTGCAGCCACGCTTGTTGCACCGCTACCAAATCGACCGTCAGGGTCTGTCGCGCAGCCGACACCGCTTGGTGGGCGACGGTGAGCAATTGAGTTACGAGTTCGAGTCCAACGGCAGCGCACTGCAACAGGTGCTGGGTGCCATCTATTCGCTCGAGCGGCTCGACGTGCTGGTTCGCCACGTGCTCACGCCCGTGTTGCACAAGGCCATGCGCTGGCGAGGCCCCATCGACACCACCTTTCTCTCGTACCTGGCGGGTACCGCCACGTCGTCGATCACGGCGATGACCGACCCTCGCGCATGGGCGCTGGAGTTGCTGGGGTTTCCCGCTGGCACCGTAAGTCCCACCAAGCGCGACGTGCAACGCCGTTATCGGGAGAGTTTGCGCGAGGCGCATCCCGACCACGGTGGTCGCGTCGACGATGCTGGCCAACGAATCGAACAACTCGGCGAGGCACGCCGGGTGCTCCTCTCTGCAATTCAGTGAGCGGTGTTCGCGGCCTCGTGCTGTTTCCCGGTGCGGGATCGAGTGCAAACCACTCGTCATTGCTGACGATTGAATCCGCGCTTGCCCCGCTGCCGGTGATGCGTGTGGATTTCCCCTACCGACTGGCGGGTCGTCGTGCACCCGATCGCGCTCCGGTGCTCGTTCGTGCCGTGTGTGATGCGGTGCAACGGGCCTGCGAACGGTGGTCGTGTACGTCGGATGAACTGGTGATCGGTGGTCGATCGATGGGAGGTCGCATGTGCAGCATGGCGGCAGCCGGTTTCGACGGCAATCGACGTGCGCCCCAACCCGCCCAGGAGCCGCTCGGAGTCGCAGGAGTGGTGTGCATCAGTTACCCGCTGCACCCGCCGCGACAGCCCGCCACCTTGCGCGTGGAGCACCTACCGCGCATGAACGTGCCGTCGCTCTTCGTGAGTGGCACTCGGGACGATTTCGCCACTCCCGAGGAATTGCAGATGCATCTGGCGGTCATACCACTGCCGCCGGAAGTGCACTTCATCGACGGTGGGCGGCACGACTTGCGGGGCAAGGACGACGCCGTCGCCACGATCGTGGCTCGGTGGCTGTTGCAGCTCCCCAAGTAGCCTTCGGTCGCCATGCGTGGGTTGGGAACACTGATCAACGTGGTGTTGGTGGTAGTTGGTAGTGGTATCGGCCTGATGGTCGGAGATCGGATACCTGAACGTGCCCGCGCCACCATGCTGCAGGTCATCGGTTTGGTCACCATTGCGTTGGGTGTCAGCGATGCAATAGACACCCGCAACATGGTGTTCCCGCTCGTTGGTATGGCAGTCGGAGCGATGGTCGGCGAACTGCTCGCCATCGAGGATCGACTCGAACGGCTGGGCACACGGCTGCAGCGTCGATTCGACCGCGATGTCACATCGGCCCAAGGTGGGAGCGAACGAAACTTCGTGAAGGGATTCGTCACGGCCTCGGCACTGTATTGCATCGGGCCGCTCACCGTGTTGGGCGCCATCGAGGACGCAAGCGGAGCGACACCGCAGTTGTACATCATCAAGGGATTGCTCGATGGTTTCGTGTCGATCATGTTTGCGGCCACCTACGGGCTCGGTGTCGCATTCAGTGCGTTGTCCGTGCTCGTGGTGCAGGGCGGACTCACGCTGGGTGGTGCCGGACTCGATTCCGTGCTGGATGATCGAATGCGAACCGAGTTGTTCGCAGCCGGCGGTTTGGCGGTGATCGGCATTGGGTTGAACCTGCTGCAGGTCACCAAGATCCGTTTGGCCAACTTGCTCCCCGGGCTCGTATTGACCCCAATCCTCGTTGCGATCTTCGCCGTCTAGCTCAGGATTGGCCGTTTAGTCCCATACCTCTGGCTGCACCTTCGGTTTCGTCTGGCGCCGTCGGGCACGAGGTGTCGGCGGCATGGACGATTCCGCAGCAAACGGGTCCAACACGCCTCGCAAGCGACCAGCCTCGGTGGCCAACATTCGGATTCGCTGCGCCAAGCCCACGAGGTTGTCGGGCAAC
>JAFMFM010000027.1 GCA_017856115.1 Actinomycetota bacterium
CTCGAGTTCACCGAAGGTATGCAGTTCGACAAGGGTTACTTGTCGCCGTACTTCGTGACTGATCAGGACCGTCAGGAAGCCGTGCTCGAAGAGCCGTACATCCTGTTCCACTCGGCCAAGATTTCCACCGTGCAGTCGATGCTGCCGCTCCTCGAAGGTGTGATGAAGACGGGCAAGCCGCTCCTCATCGTTGCCGAAGATGTCGAGGGTGAAGCACTCGCCACGTTGGTGGTCAACAAGATTCGTGGCACCTTCAACTCCACCGCAGTGAAGGCCCCCGGCTTCGGCGATCGTCGCAAGGCGATGCTGCAGGACATGGCCATCCTCACCGGTGGACAAGTCATCAGCGAAGAAGTGGGCTTGAAGTTGGAGAACGCCGGCCTCGACCTCCTCGGTCGTGCCAAGCGTGTCATCATCGACAAGGACAACACCACGATCGTCGACGGTCATGGTGACAAGGCCGAAGTCAACGGTCGCATCAACCAGATCAAGACCGAAATCGACAACACCGACAGCGACTGGGACCGCGAGAAGTTGCAAGAGCGTCTCGCCAAGTTGGCTGGTGGCGTTGCCGTCATCAAGGTTGGCGCAGCAACCGAAGTGGAGCTCAAGGAAAAGAAGCACCGCATCGAGGACGCCGTATCGGCCACCCGCGCCGCGATCGAAGAAGGCGTGGTCGCTGGTGGCGGTACCGCACTGGTGCGCGCCCGCCCTGGCGTGCTGAAGGTAGTTGAGTCACTCACGGGTGACGAGGCAACCGGAGCCCGCAGCGTGTACGACTCGCTCACCGCACCGGCACGTCACATCGCTGACAATGCAGGTATGGAAGGCGCAGTCGCCGTTCAGCAGGTGGAGGCCGCAAAGGGCAACACCGGATTGAACGCCGCGACGGGCGAGATGACCGACCTCGTGAAGGCCGGCATCATCGACCCAGCCAAGGTGACTCGCGCGGCGTTGCAGAACGCGGCGTCGATCGCAGCGTTGGTCATCACCACCGAGTGTCTCGTTGCCGACAAGCCTGAGAAGGCTGGTGCGGCACCGGCAGGCGGCGGAATGCCCGGCGGCGGCATGGGGATGATGTAACGCAGAATTCTGCGAACAACGTCCCGCTGACGCGGAACAAACAACGAATCTGAGTTAACGGTCGCTTCCAAGCGCGCCAAGTACGGCGCCATGGAGGCGACCGTTGCTCGTGATGAGCGAGTCCGATCGCCATTCGCCGTCACCGTGGCGGTTGGTCCACGTGCCGCCAGCCTCGGTCACGATTGCGGCAATCGCCGCAATGTCGTATGGTCCGAGCCCGATCGCGTCGATGGCGAAGTCAACCGCACCCTGTGCAACCAACATGTGTTGCCAAAAGTCGCCGTAGTTGCGCAGCCGCCCAACGTTGCGTTGCAGTGAGTCGAGTTGTTGGGTCTTGTTTGCCGCATGCCACGACTCGGTCACCGTGATGCTCGCACTTGCGCGACGAAGCTCGCCGACTTCACTTACGTGAATCTGCTGGCTCGTATCGAAGGTGCCGTAGTGCGCACCTAGCCCACGTGCGGCCCACCAGCGCATACCGAGAGCGGGGGCCGATACCACTCCGAGCACCGGCTCACCTTCGTGCACCAATGCGATGAGGGTTGCCCACACTGGAACTCCGCGCACGAAGTTGCTCGTGCCATCGATCGGATCAATGACCCACTGAAATGCGGCATCGGTCGGGCCGACCACGCCATGCTCCTCGCCGTACAGCGAATAATCGGGCCGTTCGTTTCGCAGCACCTCACTGACTGCCGATTCGGTGCTGCGATCGAGCTCGGTGACCTCGCTCTTGTCGGCTTTGCGCTCCACCGTGAACCTGCGTCGTTGAAACCCGGGCAGACTGAGCCCGTCGGCCACGTCCGCGGCGCGCAGGGCCAGCGCGAGGTCCTCGGTGAGGAGAGTCATGACCCGCCCGACGCTAGGGCAGGGCGATGGTGTCGCGCACGGTGCGCTCGATGCCTGCTGCATCGAGACCCAACTTGGCGAGAATCACGTCTGGCTTGGCATGGGGGATGAAGCGCGTCGGGAGCCCGAGCACCTTGATGTCGGGCGAATGCGCGGATGTAGCCGAAGTGATCGCATCAGCCAGCAGGAAGCCGATTCCGCCGTCGCGGATTCCGTCTTCAATCGTGATGATGTGGCGGTGTGCAGCGGCATCGTGAATCATGGCCACGTCGGCCGGGACGCACGAGCGAACGTCCCACAACGTGGCATGGACTCCACTGTGGGAGAGGGCTGCAACTGCCTGCTCGGCTGCCCCCACCATCTTGCCAATCGCCAGAATGCAGAGTTTCTTCGATGGATCACTGGCCATCCGTCGCGCGTGCAATCCCGAGCCAACGTCGTGCTCCGATACCAAACGTGCGTTGCCCTTCGGATAGCGAATCACCACCGGGCCGGTGTCGGCCAGCGCCATGGCATCGTGAAGCATCTGTTGCAGGTCTTGTGCGCTCGACGGGGCAAGCACCCGCATACCCGGAACCTTGGAGAGCAGGGCCATGTCGTAGATGCCGTGGTGGCTGGGGCCGTCGTCTCCGGTGATTCCGGCGCGATCGAGACAGAACACCACTGGCAACCGGTGCAGAGCCACGTCGTACACGAGTTGATCCCACGCGCGATTGAGGAAGGTTGAGTAGAGCGCAACCACCGGCCGCATGCCACCCATCGCCAAGCCCGCTGCAAACGTCACTGCATGCTGCTCGGCGATACCGACGTCGAAGAATCGATCGGGGAAGTGTGATTCGAATGCAATCAATCCGGTCGGGCCGGGCATGGCCGCCGTGATGGCAACGATACGTTGGTCGCTTTGCGCTTCCTTGATGAGTGCATCGGCGAATGCCTGCGTGTATCCGGTGGGTACCGACTTGGGCGGACCACTCACCGGGTCGAACACTGGTGCATCGTGCAGATGCTTCTCGTCGTCGTCTTCGGCGGGGGAGTATCCGCGCCCTTTTTGCGTGAGGACGTGCACCACGATGGGACCTTCTTCGGAACGAGCGGCGGCCGCCGCGAGTGCGTGCTCCAACTCGCCGAAGTTGTGGCCGTCGACGGGGCCCACGTAGCGAACTCCCAGCGCCTCGAAGAATGCGGTTGGTTGGAGATACTCGCGAATGCCGGCCTTGATTGCCTCGAGGCCGCGCTCGGCTTGTGGTCCGAGGACGGGAAGATCATGTAGCCACTTCTCCAAACGCCGCTGGCGCTGCACGTACACCGGGTTCAACCGCACGTTGGTGAGCGTGCGCGACAAACGCCGCGTGAAACGATCGCGAGGTCGCGGCATGTCGCTGGTTTCCTCCAGCGGGTGCGGCTGATGGGTGAGGTTCGACACCGTTGGCGCATACGACCGACCGTTGTCGTTCAGCACGATGATGACGCGGCTCTTGGAGTGACCGAGGTTGTTCAGCGCCTCGTATGCCATCCCCCCGGTGAGCGAACCGTCGCCGATGACTGCCACCACGTGGCGACGATCCGTGTTCTGTCCGTTGTCACGAGCGACCGCCATGCCATGTGCGTACGACAAGACCGTGGATGCATGACTGTTTTCGATGAAGTCGTGCACGCTTTCCTCGCGACTCGGGTAACCCGAGAGCCCACCTGCTTGTCGCAACTGGGAGAAGCCGCCACGACGCCCCGTGACCAGTTTGTGGACGTACGACTGGTGTCCGGTGTCCCAGAGGATGGCATCGCGCGGCGACTCGAACACGCGATGCAGGGCAAGGGTGAGCTCCACCGCGCCGAGGTTCGACCCCAAGTGACCACCGGTCTCGGCGACTGCTGCCACGATGAAGTCGCGAATCTCGCCCGAGAGTTCCTCGAGTTGAGAGTGGTTGAGGCCGCGCAAATCGCTCGGCTGGCGAATATCGGCAAGCGCCATGGCAACCTAGAACGCTAGCCCTGAAGCGTGTCGCGATGCCCTGCCGCCGCCACACGTCGCAGCACGACACGACGCTCGTTCCAGCGGTGAATTCGGGCACCGATCCAGTAGCCGATGGTGAACACTGCGATACCGCCGAGTCCATCGATCCAAAAATGATTTCCGGTGATCACGATGGCTGCCAACGTAAGTAGTGGGTAGAGCAGCAACGCAAGTCGAATCCACGTGCGTCGAGCCAGGGGGAACATCGCAAAGACGCACCACGTCGCCCAGCCGATGTGCAGGGACGGCATCGCTGCGTACTGATTCGACAGCGTCCTGCCGGGACCGCGGTCGAACGCCCATGGTCCACCGAACTCCTTTATGGTGTCGCTATATCCGAAATTCTCGGCCCCGTTCAGCGTTCGCAACTCGTGCTTGATGCATGCCGCACCGTACGCCACCGGAGGGCATGGGGCATCGAGCAGTCGTGGCGGCATCAGTGGGAACAGTGCGAATCCGATGATGGCCAAGGCGGTCATCGCCGCGAGGCAATTCCTCCACAGCGCGAACGCGGTTGGGCGCAAGAGGAAGAGTGCGACGAAGACTCCGAGGGTGATGAAGAAGTGGGCCGTTCCGTAGTACACGTTGAAGAACTCGATGACTCCAACGTGAGGGAGGAACCAGTCTTGGATGGTTTCCTCGTGGTACAGGCCCAGTGCTCGTTCGAAACGAATGATCCGCATCGCGTTGAGGAATGCTTCGACGGGAATCTGACTCCCGGAGACGAGCGCCGAGCCGAACAGGTTCCGCACCAGCGTGTAAATGCCGTAGAAGGCGGTAACGATGAGCGCTTCCTTCCACCAGATGGTGCGATGTTGCCGACCGGTGCTCTCCAACTGCTCGGTATCGCTCATCGTGCAACGACGCTAGTGACGCGAAATTTTCGATCCTCGGTACGTGGAGTTCCCCGTCATCGGTAGGCTCTCGGCATGTCAAACAACCAATCGCTATTGGTCGAACCTGATGTGTTGTCGAGAGTGCTGGCGCGTGGAAAGTCCACCGGAGCGGAGTTCTCGGAAGTGTTCGTGGAGGACAAGCGCAGTACGTCGGCCGGACTCGACGACGGGAAGATCGAGCAGGTGTCGAGCGGGCGCGACCGAGGAGCAGGTATTCGTGTGGTGAAGGGTGAGACCACGGGGTTCGCCCACACGAGCGACCTCAGCGAGAAGGGACTGCTGGCCGCGGCCGAAGCGGCAGCGGCTGCTGCGTCTCGCGGTGGTGGTGGCGTAAACGCAGTGGCGCTCAACGCCGTGGTGCGTCATCCGGTGAACGCCATCGAGAAGTGGCCGGACGAAATTGCCAAGCGCGACAAAGTGGCGATCCTGCAGCGAGTCGATTCCGCCGCGCGCGCCGTCCACCGGGCGATCGTCCAAGTGTCGGCTGGCTACGGCGATTCGCGCAAACGGATCCTGATCGCCAACAGCGACGGCGTGTTGGCCGCCGACGAGCAAGTTCGCACCCTGTTGCGCGTCAGCGTGGTGGCCAGTGGCGACGGCGGAATGCAGACCGGATTTCAATCCCTCGGACACACCATCGGTTTTGAGGTGTTCGACCAGAACGACGTCGAGGAACTCGCGCGTTCTGCCGCCCAGCAGGCGGTTACCAAGTTGAGCGCTCGGCCGGCACCGTCCGGGTCTCTCCCGGTGGTCATCAAGCACGGTTCCGGCGGGGTGCTCTTCCACGAAGCATGCGGACACGGCTTGGAAGCCGACATCATCAGCAAGGGTGCGAGCGTGTACAAGGACAAGCGCGGCGAACTCGTGGCTTCGCCATTGGTCACCTTGATCGATGACGGCACCATGACCGCCGAATGGGGTGCCATCGGCATCGACGACGAAGGACACCCGTCGCAGCGCAACGTGCTGATTCAAGACGGCGTCCTCACCGACTACATGTGGGACTATCTGCGTGCGCGAAAGGAAGGCCGTCGCCAGAGTGGTAACGGTCGACGACAGAGTTATCAGCACCTGCCGATGGTTCGCATGACCAACACGTTCGTGCTCAACGGGCCACACGATCCGGATGCCATCGTGCGCGACACCAAGAACGGCGTGTACGTGGCCAAGTTGGGTGGCGGACAGGTCGACACCGCAAGCGGTGACTTCGTGTTCGGCATGACCGAGGCGTACCTGATCGAAAATGGCGAGATCACCGAGCCTCTGCGCGATGGAAACCTCATCGGTAACGGCCCCCAAGTGCTGCGCGACATCGATCTACTCGGTAACGACTTTGCGATGGGTAATCCGGGCACCTGCGGCAAGGACGGTCAAGGAGTGCCCGTTGGGGACGGCCAACCGACGCTGCGCGTAAAGAGCCTCACCATCGGTGGCACCGCGGCATGAGTGTTGCCCGAGTAGGGAAGTGAACAACCCATGAACGTCGAAGTTCCTGAACTGCAGGCGATTGCCGACCGCATCGTCGCGCAGGCCAAGGCGGGAGAACAAATCGAGGCCTACGTGGGTCGCGGCGGTGAAACATCGGTTCGGGTTTACGAGGGTGAGCTGGAGCATTTCGTTTCGGCCCAAAGTGATGGTGTTGGAATTCGCGTCGTGAAGGACGGTCGTACCGGTAGCGCCTATGCGGGAACGTTGGATGAGTCTGCAATCGCCGAGGTACTCGCCGAGGCGCGAGACAACGTGCAGTTCGGTACGCAGGACGAGTTCGCCGGCTTGGCGATGCCCGACGGTGTGGAGCCGGTACCGCAGAAGTTCTGGGACGACGATCTGGCGAACTACCCGACGGAATCCAAGGTGGACCTCACGAAGGATTTGGAGCGCCGCGCGCTGGCTGCCGATGCACGAGTACGAAGCGAATCCGCCAATTATGACGACGGCTGGGGCGAGACTGCGTTTGCCACCACGACCGGCATTCGCACGAGTGGAAGGGCAAACTCGTGCTACGTCTCCGTGGTCACCCTGGCGGACGACGGTGATGAAACTCAGACCGGTTTCGGATTCTCGGTCGGCGATTCACCCAAGGACTTCGATTTGGACAAGGCGGCCCGAGAAGCCGCCGATCGCGCCACTCGGTTGCTCGGTGCCACGAAGCCGGCCACCAAGCGCACCACGATCGTGCTCGACCCGTATGTGACGTCGCAATTCATCAGTGTGCTGTCGAGTGCATTCAATGGCGAGAACGTGTCGAAAGGACGAAGCATCTTCGCCGATCGTTTGGGTGAGCAGGTTGCGGTGCCGTTCTTCACTCTGGTGGACGACCCCACGAACAAATTGGCCTACACCGCAACCGACATCGATGGCGAGGGTCTCGCGGCGCGTCGCAACGTGTTGATTCAGGACGGCGTACTGCAGATGTTCGTGCACTCCTCGTACAGCGCGCGCCGCATGAACACGGTCAGCACGGGGAACGCAACGCGTGGCGGATTTGCCGGATCGCCAGGTGTTGGATGTTTGGCGATGCAGGTGACACCGGGCGCGAAGTCGCAGGCCGAATTGATTGCGTCGATCAGCGACGGTGTGCTCATCCAAGAGGTTTCGGGTTTGCACAGCGGTGTGAACCCGATCTCCGGTGACTTTTCCACGGGTGCATCCGGGATGACCATCGTCAACGGGGCGGTCGGTGCACCGATTCGCGAGTTCACCATCGGATCCACACTCCAGCGAATGTTGCAGGACATCATCGCAATCGGCAACGACGTGGACTGGTTGCCCATGCGCGCAGCCGGACTCTCGCTGGTGATTGCCGACGTCACCATCAGCGGCTCGTAGCCGCCAGCCTCAGTAGCGTCGTCTTCACCATGTCGTGGTGGCACGCACTCGTTCTCGGTGTGGTGCAGGGATTGACGGAGTTCTTCCCCATCTCATCTAGTGGACACCTTGAGTTGGTGCCGTGGCTGTTCGACTGGAACGATCTCGACAACGAGTCGGTGAGCACTGCATTCGACGCTGCACTTCATCTGGGCACGCTGGTGGCTGTGGTCGTTGCAGTACGCCAGGAGTTGGCCCGGCTCGTTCTGACCGGGCTTCGTCATCCGTTCGCCTCGGAACAGGAGCGAGCAGCGACACCGCACGGTCGCCTTGCATGGTTGTACCTGCTCACCGCGGTGCCGGCGGCGATTGTGGGTGCGCTCTTTGACGACATGATTGCCGAGCGACTCGGTGGACCGGTCGTAGTCGCCATCTCGCTGATTGGTTTTGGTGGCGTGTTGTGGTGGGCGGATCGTCGCGCGGGTGACCGCCTCGCCGAGCACCTCACGACCCGAGATGCGCTGCTGATCGGTGCGGCGCAAGTGCTGGCACTCAATCCCGGAACCTCACGCTCGGGTATCACCATCTCGGCCATGCGGGCCCTGGGTTATGGGCGAGCCGCCGCGGTGCGAATGTCATTCGTCATCGGGGTGCCGATCATCGCGGGTGCGGGCGTATGGAAGGTGACGGGTTTGGTCATCGACGGAGTACCGAGTGGGCTCGCATCGGCGATGGTGATCGGCGTTGGTACGGCTGCGATCACCGGATGGCTGGCGATCTCGGCGTTGCAACGAGTTGCAGCACGCGGCAACTTCAACGTTTTCGTGTGGTATCGCCTGGTTCTGGGTATTGCGGTGCTGGGTGTGGTCGCCAGCGGTATTCGCTAGTTCTGTGATGACGTGACCTCGCCCAGTGACCTCATCGGTCGGACATGTCGTCGGCCAATCAGCGCGTCGTCGTCATCGCCAGTACGTAGCACACCACACTGAGCGACACTCCGCATGCCAAGACGGCACGTCGTAGCGAAGCATCGACAGCGAGTCGCCGATCAAGGTGGCGATACGTGGAGACGTTGAAGAATCGTCGTACGAGGTGTTTCATATCCGACTGTGTGCCGATTTCACGGCATCGTGCCCCGGAACTTCAGCGCACGCACTGGGCGTCCTAGCCTGAGGTGGTGCCGAACATTCGACGCCTCAATCATGCGGTCCTGTACGTCACCGATGCCCAACGAAGTGCCACGTTTTACCGCGAGGTACTCGGTTTTGAAACCGTCCAAGAGTCGTCCGACGGGCGGGCGGTGTTCCTCCGGGCGGGTGGATCAGACAACCACCACGACCTCGGACTGTTCGGGGTCGGAGCGGTGCGGCGAAGTCAGGGTGCGGGCCTGTACCACTTGGCGTGGCAGGTGGACACCATCGATGAGTTGGTGGAGATTCGCGGTCGGTTGCTGGAAGCAGGGGCACTCAAGGGTGAGAGCGACCACGGCGTATCCAAGAGTGTTTATGCACAGGACCCGGACGGTATCGAGTTTGAAGTGATGTGGATGGTTCCCGAGAGCAGTTGGGGAAGCTATGCCACCGATGCGGTGGTCGCGCCGCTTCATCTGGCCGCCGAACAGTCACGTTGGTCGGGAGTCGCAACACGCTCGTAGCGGTAGCGCACCCGACGGTGCGGCCGTGCTCAGGCTGACGGTGCAGCCGTGCTGCTCGTGGTCGAGGTGCTCGAAGTTCCCGAGGAACCGCCCGAGGACGTAGCGGAATCGGTCGTTGACGCCGGTGTCGATGTCGTGGTTGATCCCGAGTCGCTGTTCGACGAGGTGGTCGTGGAGCTCGCGGGCTTCTTGGAGCTACCCGAATCGGTCTTGTAGAAACCGGAGCCCTTGAACGTGATACCCACGGGTGTGAACACCTTCTTCACGGGTCGTGGTTTTCCATCGCTCGGGTGTGGTGCCTCCGTCAGGGCGGCATCGTCGAAGCCTTGACGGATTTCGATGGTTTCGCCCGTGTCGAGGAAGCGGTACACATAGGTGGGCATAGGGCTTCAAAGTCTACGATGAGACGGTGCCCGTACGCATTGCCGTAATCCCAGCGGCGGGTCGCGGCACCCGGTTTCTTCCCGCCACCAAGGTGGTTCCCAAGGAGTTGTTGCCGGTCTTCGATACTCCGTCGCTGCAGCACACCGTGGACGAGGCCATCGGCGCGGGGATCGAGCACGTGATCCTCGTTTCCAATCGCGCCAAACCGGCGATCGAGGTGTTCGCCGAAACCGCCACCGGAGGAGCGCGAATCACCGTGGTGTACCAGGACTCACCGCGCGGCTTGGGGCACGCGGTGGAATGCGCGCGTGAGCTCGTCGGCGAAGATCCATTCGCGGTGTTGCTCCCCGACGAGCTGATGGGGGACAGTTCGCATCTGCGTGACCTCATCGCCGAACACCAGGCCAGTGGGCGGACTGCAATCGGCTTGAAGCGTGTTCCACGCGACGAAGTGTCGGCCTACGGCTGCATTACCCCCGATGGCAACCCGGATTCGACGGGACGTGTCGTGGTTCGCGATGTGGTGGAGAAGCCGAAAATGACCGATGCGCCCAGCGACCTCGTGATCATCGGACGGTACGTGTTCGGTCACGATCTCTTCGACTTTCTTGCGTCGTTGAAACCGGCGGCAAACGGCGAGTTGCAATTGAGCGACGCCATCGGCGACATGGCGCGTCTGGGCAAGGTGAACGGTGTGCTCATTTCGTGTACACGCCACGACACGGGAACTCCGATGGGTATGTTGACGGCATCGATCGACGCCGCCCTGTCACGCGCCGACACCGGCTCTCAACTGCGCTCCTGGCTGGAAGCACGACTGAGGGGAAGGTGACCATGTCCGACCCTGCAAAGGTGCTCACCAATGAGGTGTCTCCGGGCGAAGCGGGGATGGAGCCCGCTCGCTTGCGGCTCCTCGATCAGCATTTTGAGCGGTACGTCGACGACGGTCGCCTGCCCGGATTTCATTTGGTGGTGTCACGTCACGGGAAGGTCGCACACCAGCATCGATACGGCATGCGCGATGTTGAGGCGTCGCTGCCCATCGACGGCGACACGATGTATCGCATCTATTCCATGACCAAACCCGTTACGTCGGTGGCGCTCATGATGCTGGTGGAGGAGGGCAAGTTGTTGCTGAACGACCCCGTCAGCAACTTCATCCCGAGTTTCGGGTCGTCCCGTGTGTGGCGCTCGGGCTCGGTGATGAAGCCATTCACCGAGCCGGTCACCGAGCCGATGCTGGTGTGGCACCTGCTCTCGCACACGGCGGGTCTGACCTACGGATTCCTCTATCAATCGCCCGTTGACGACCTGTATCGACGCGCCGGATTCGAGTGGGGGGTACCACGCGGCACCACCCTCGAAGAAGCGTGTGAGAAGTGGGCGTCGCTCCCGCTGTTGTTTCAGCCCGGGACCGAATGGAACTACAGCGTGGCGACCGACGTCGTGGGCCGCATCGTGGAGGTGGTGTCCGGTCAGTCACTTGACGAGTTCTTTGCGCAACGAATCTTTGCGCCACTCGGAATGCACGACACCGGATTCTTCGTGCCGGAGGCCAAGGCGAACCGCTTGGCGGCCCTGTATCAGCCCGATCCGGCTACTCGACTTGCGAAGCGTCTCGACACCAAGGGCAAGGCCGCCCTCCACCAACCAACGTTCCTGAGCGGTGGCGGTGGACTCGTGTCGACCGCCCACGACTACCACCGATTCTTGATGATGTTGGCCAACGACGGAGAACTGGATGGCGCACGAATCCTCTCGCCACGGACGGTTCGTTTGATGACGGCGAATCATCTTCCCAACGATGCAGACATCACCGAGTACGGGCGACCATTGGATTTGGAGAATGCGTATGACGGGTTCGGATTCGGGCTCGGCTTCTCTGTGCTACTGAATCCGGCACACGCAAAATTGCACGGGTCGGTCGGTGACTTTGGTTGGGGTGGCGCGGCCAGCACGACCTTCTGGGTGGATCGCAGTGAAGGAGTAGTCGCTGCCTTCTACACACAGCTCCTACCTTCGAGTACGTGGCCCCTTCGGCCGTACTTCAAGAACTTGGTGTATCAGGCGCTCGTCGACTGAACGAGTCGGCTTCGTCGAGGATGAGCCCGTACTCATCCAGAGTGGACTCCACTTCACGCTCGTGGTAGGCGCTGGTGTAGCGCCAGCGGTTGGCGGCCAGTCGCGTGTAGGTGCGTTGACGCGGCAACACCTCGAGCGTCTCCACATTCACCGTTGCCACAGTGATGCTTGCGGCATGCTGCTCCAGCAATGGAAGTCGCTTCATGATGATCGATGGCGTGAAGGGATTCATCCGCAACTCGATATCGCTACAGCCGTCGAGGTCGGTGCGGTGTGCACCGTTCACCTCCCCCCATCGTCCTGATCGATCACGGCCGAGCCACAAATCCGGCTCATCCATGTCGCGAAACAACATGAACTGTTGCACCACCAGCGTGGCGGAGTAGCGCAGGACGAATTGTGCCCGATCCGAGCCGAGCGAGCCCTGGGCGGTCCAGCCTTCGTTTTCGTATCGGATCTCCACCTCGCTAGTGGAGCCATCAGCCACGAGCCACGCAATCGCGAGCGGTGACTGCGGAAACGGAGCGAACACGGCCACGTCACAGCCTCGCACGGCGAGCCGAGTGCCCGATACCGTCCTAGAGGTGATCCCGCTCGGCGATGCGCAACAACGGGTACTTTCCGCAGTGGCGCCACTGCCCGAGCAGGTCGTCGCATGCGAACGGGCTGCAGGGCTCGTCCTGTCCCGTGATGTGGTGGCAACGGAGAACATCCCTCCGTTTGCGAACACGGCAGTCGACGGCTTTGCGGTGCGCGCGAGCGACGTGGCGAACGTGCCAACGACTTTGAGGGTGATCGGCACGGTTGCCGCCGGGGATGGCACCGAATGGTGCGTGCAATCAGGCGAAGCATTGCGCATCATGACCGGTGCGCCGATGCCCGATGGCGCCGATGCCGTGGTGATGGTGGAGGACTGCGAGCAGACGACGTCGGATCGAGTCACCATCAACAAGTCGGTGAGCGCCGGTAACTCCGTTCGGCCGATTGCCGACGACGTGCGAGCAGGGGACACGGTGTTCGCCGCGGGCACGGTGTTGAATGCCGCCGGTGCCGGTGTGTTGTCGAGCATGAATGCCAGGGACGTGTGGGCCCATCCGCGCGCACGAGTTGCGCTGTTGTCGACCGGAGACGAACTCGTTACCGACGGCTCACCGCTGCAACGCGGACAAATTCGTGAGAGCAATCTCACCATGCTGGAGATTCTCGTCGCCGAGTCCAACTGCGAGGTCACCAACCTCGGTGTGGTTGCCGACGACGAGGTGCTTCTCGAACGGGTGTTGCGTGATGCCGCAGACTCGCACGACGCAATCGTTACGAGCGGGGGCGTGAGCATGGGCGACTTCGACGTGGTGAAGGCGGTGCTTTCTCGAATTGCCGAAATGCAATGGATGCAGATGGCGATCAAACCAGCCAAGCCGTTCGCATTCGGAATCCTGAGCGGAACATCGGAACCAGGTAACGGTCGGCGACACGTACCCATATTCGGACTGCCGGGCAACCCCGTGTCGTCGATGATCAGTTACGAATTGTTGGCTCGTCCCGCACTGCGCAAGATGATGGGACACAAGCAAGACCTACTGCGACCAACGATTCATGCGGTTGTTGATGCGCCATTGCGTCGCAAGCCCGATGGAAAGACCCATTTCATGCGCGTGTTCGGATACTTCGGGTCGGATGGTCGTTTGCATGTGCGCGATACCGGTCCGCAGGGAAGTCATCAGTTGGCAGCAACAGCGGCGGCGAACGGATTGGCGATCGTTCCCGATGGCACGGGCATCGATGCCGGTGGTGCAGTAGAGGTGATGTTGCTCGGTTGAACGACCCGGCCGAAGAGTGGCGCACCGACGTTGGTGAAGAGCGGAGCGTCGATGTTGTCACGGAGTGCCGGGATCGGCCTGGTGCGCCCAAGCGTGCGGGGCGTAGGCTTTCGCCATGTCGCAATCGCCGCAACAGCCGCGGTCGGCTGCGGCCAAGCCCGAACTGATCGATTCGTTCGGTCGGACGGTTCGCGACCTGCGTATTTCGGTGACCGATCGATGCAACTTCCGATGCACCTACTGCATGCCCGAGGAAGGAATGCAATGGTTGCCGCGAACCGACGTGCTCACCTACGAAGAAATCGTGCGTGTCGCGCGAATTTGTGTGGAGCGATTCGGTGTCGACGGCATCCGTCTGACCGGTGGTGAACCAACGGTTCGCGCACACCTTCCGGTACTGATCGAGAAACTTGCGGCACTCACGGTGCCTGCAGACGCCGACTCGCCACGTGCCGGCAGGCCGATCGACCTGGCCCTCACCACCAACGGCGCAACACTGGCACTGGTGGCCCACGATCTGAAGCGAGCGGGCCTGGCACGAATCAACGTGAGCCTCGACACGCTGGATCGCGAGAAGTTCCAACGAATGACCAAACGCGACGAACTGGATTCCGTGCTTGAAGGCATCGCCGTGGCGCAGGAGGTTGGGTTTGCGCCGGTGAAGGTGAATGCGGTGGTTCAGCGGGGCGTGAACGACGACGAAATCCTTGCTCTCGCCACGTTCGGTCGTGACAACAATATTGAGGTTCGGTTCATCGAGTTCATGCCGCTCGACGCGCAGGGGGGTTGGCTGAACGACTCAGTTGTCGGGCAGGACGAAATCGTCTCCACTATCCACCACACGTATCCTCTGGAACAGCTGCCGAGCAGGGGCGCTGCGCCAGCCGATCGGTGGCGTTACCTCGATGGGCGTGGCACCGTCGGGGTGATTCCCACCGTTACCAAACCGTTCTGTGGTGACTGCGATCGTGTTCGATTGACTGCTGACGGTCAGTTCCGCACGTGTTTGTTCGCCACCGACGAGTTCGATGTCCGCGCGTTGCTGCGCGGCGGTGATCGTGACGATGCCGGCAGCGAAGGAGCCACGGATGACGCCATCGAAGCATTGTTGCGTCGTGCGGTGGGCGAGAAGTGGGCCGGCCACAACATCGGGCAGGTGTCGTTCGTTCGCCCTCGCCGATCGATGAGCCAAATCGGAGGCTGACCATGTCGTACGCAACAGTTACAGGAGAATGAACATGTCCGACGCACAGTTTTCGCACCTCGACCCGCTCGGTCGTGCCCGAATGGTGGACGTCACCCCCAAGGAGCCCACGCATCGTCGTGCGATGGCGCGCTGCAAAGTGTTCATGCAGCCGGAGACCACGGCGGCGATCGCAAACCGCGAGGTAAAGAAGGGCGACGTGCTGGCGGTTGCTCGAGTGGCCGGCATTCAGGCCGCCAAACGAACCAGCGACATGATTCCGCTCTGTCATCCGCTGTTGATCGGCGCCGTCACCATCAACTTCGAGATCGGCGATACCTGGGTTGCAGTGGAGTGTCACGTGGACACCATCGACCGCACGGGGGTAGAGATGGAGGCCCTGCATGCCTGCTCGGTGGCTGCGCTGACGATCTACGACATGTGCAAAAGTGCCGACCGGGAGATGGTGATTGGCGACCTCACCCTGTGGGAAAAGTCGGGTGGGCGACAGGGCACCTACCGCCGCAACGCTCCATAGGTCGCTGTAGGCCGCTGCCACGCTCTACATCCCGCTGTCGCACCCCGCCGAACGCTGCCACCGCTCGAGGGGTACCCCGCCCCGCCTCGTATAACGGCATGCCGGACCATCGGGTCGCGATGGCGTGCCGGGTACCCCCGGCAGGGGCGGCAAACTGTTACGAAATCGTCATAGACTGACGGGAACCGTATGGGCAACCTGATTTTGCTGATCGTCGCCGCTGCCTGGGCAGCCGTCCTGGTGCCCCCGTTGGTACGTTCCCGCCTGCGAAATTCACCCACCACGTCGGTAACCCAGTTCCGTCGCCAACTTTCCTCCCTCCAGCGGGATGGACGTCCTCTCCAGCGGGGAAGCCAGTTGCCGCTCGGTTCCATGCGAGCCCCCCTGCGTGATGTAGCCCGCCCGTTCGCCCCGGCCGCCCGAGCCATGGGCCGCCCCCTTCGCCACGTGGGGCATGCCACGTCGTCGGTCGTGCGTCCCCGCGGGGCGCGTCAGCACGCCCGATTCGAGGGCGAGTTCTTCGAGCGCGAGATGATTCGCCGCCGTCGGCAAAACTGGCTGCTTGGCCTCGTAGGTTCCGCCGGGCTGTCGCTGTTGTTGGCCATCGCCATGCGCGAAATCTTCTTCGTGTGGACCTTCACCATCTCGGCATTGGCCACGGCGGCCTACTGCTACGTGCTGGTGCAGTGGCGAGTGAAGCGCGATCACGAGCGCTACCGCCGTCAATTCCGTCGCGTCGCCTGACAGGCGGTATGCCCAAGGGTGGGCGGTAGCGTGAGCGCCCGCGGGGCTGTAGCTCAGTTGGTAGAGCGGTACGTTCGCAATGTACAGGCCAGGGGTTCAATTCCCCTCAGCTCCACAAGGATGAGCCTCACGCCGGCCTCCGGCGTCCGTGAGTGGCATTCGCCCCACTGAATCGGCGAGACTTACCTGCACCACCCGTGGTGGTGAGGGGGCTCACATGACAACGCCAGCAGGTCTTTCCTGGACCGATGCCATCGCCGCGGTGCACTCGCCGGGTGGGATGTTCGAACTGGTCGACGCCGACGTGCGTGGAGTGAACATGAAGGTGTTCAAGCATGCGCCAGCCAACCTGGCGCAAATCTTCGGTCTGGCGCGCGGCCACGGCGACAAGGACTTCCTGGTCTACGAAGGCGAGCGTTGGTCGTTCGCCAAGACCTTTCAGCACGTGGATGCGCTCGCCAACCGCCTGGTGAACGTCTATGGCATCAAGAAGGGCGATCGCGTGGCGGTGGCCATGCGCAACTATCCGGAGTGGGCGATGAGCTTTGCCGGCATTCTCACCTCGGGCGGCGTATCGGTGTCGATGAACTCCTGGTGGACCGAGGACGAGATGGATTACGCGCTTCGTGACTGCGGCGCCAAGGTGCTCATCTGTGACGATCAGCGCTTCGAGAATGCACGCAAAACCTGCGCTGAGCTCGGTATCCACGTGTTGTTGGTGCGTTCCGAACTGCCGTCGTCGGCCGGGCACGACCGCTGGGAGAGCGCGCTCGAAATTGGAGCGGCTGCACCCGTGGTCGAGATCCTTCCCGACGACGACGCCACGATTCTGTATACGTCGGGTACCACGGGTCGGCCGAAGGGTGCAGTGTCGACCCATCGCGCCGTGATCAGCGCATTGATGGCATTTTCGGCACGTCAAGCAATCGAGGGGGTTCGCGCCACGGAGAAGCCCGAGCCGGATCCGTTCCCACCGTCGTTCATTCTCATCGTGCCGTTGTTCCATGTGACCGGATGCGTTGCGGTGTTGATGAGTTGTTTCGTCGCTGGTCTCAAACTGGTGATCATGTACAAGTGGGATGCCGGGAAGGCGCTGGAGATCATCGAGCAGGAGAAGATCACCAACTTCATCGGGGTGCCCACCCAAAGTTGGGACCTCGTCAACCATCCCGACTTTGCAAAGTTCGACACGTCGTCGTTGCGCTCGGTGGGCGGAGGCGGGGCACCGGCACCAGCCGCGTTGGTGCACAAGGTGGCCGACAGTTTCAAAAAGGGTGGTCCGCAACTGGGCTACGGCATGACCGAAACCAATGCGTTCGGCCCCGGCAATCGAGGTCACGACTATGTGTCGCATCCCACCAGCACGGGCCGTTGTGCGCCACCGATGTTGGTGGAGATCCGTGACGACAACGGCACGGCCCTTCCCGCAGGCAGGACGGGCGAAATTTGGATGTTCGGTCCGATGCTGATTCGTGGCTACTGGAACAAGCCGGAGGCCACGGCAGAAACCATCGTGAATGGTTGGCTGCGCTCGGGCGACATCGGACGTATGGATGACGAGGGCTTCCTCTATATCGAGGATCGCGCCAAGGACATGATTCTGCGCGCGGGTGAAAACGTGTACGGCGCCGAGGTGGAGCATGCCATTTATGAGCATCCGGCGGTGCACGAGGCGGCCGTTTTCGGGGTGCCGCACGAGCGGCTGGGGGAGGAAGTAGCCGTGGCGTTGTATCCCAAGGTGGGTCATCACATCACGCCGGCAGAACTGTGGAATTTCCTCGACGGCAAGATCGCAGCCTTCAAGATCCCGGTGCACGTAGTGATGATGGGCGAGCCCTTGCCCCGAAACGCAGCGGGCAAATTCCTGAAGCGCGAGTTGCGTGAACAAATCGTGAACGGCACCTTGAAAGCCGACCGCCGCTAGGGCATTTCGCTCGTGCGGAGACGTACGAGATGTAGCCGTACCGAAGAGGTCTCCCTCGGTTGGCGTACCCGTTCGTACCGGGAGACCCCATGTCACCGCGGGGTCTCCGGGTGCGTTATGAGTGGTAATGACGACACGGGCGCGCGAACACCCACGTACTACTTTGGCGAGGGGAGACTTTTCAGGTATGAGACGCAGAGGTGGTACGTGGCGTGAGTGACCCGTACACCATCGTGTTGTGGTGTGCCGATGTTGATCGATTCACATCGATGGTTGCGTCGCACCTCCTGAGTGAGGGTATTTCGGCGGCGAATTCCGGCCGCATCGATGACGAGATCCCCGTAACAATCGGCTTAGCCGACTGGCGTCGTTGGCCGATTTTCTCCCGCGAGGTCTCTGCTTCCGGATTGATTCGTGTGCGGGCACCACGTGTTACAACGCCACGACGTCACGATTATCTCTTCACTGTTTTCAGTGGCCAGTTCGTCGAAAGCAATCGTGCCAGGGACGTGCCGCGCGGTAGCCGTGTGGTTACCATCCACGCACTCGTCGAGGCCCTCGAGTCCGTCTCACCCAGTCGCATGTCCCGAGAGGAGATCGTACGACTGTTCGACGATGCAGCTCACGAACCGACCGTCGGCACGGGGAGCAAACGCGTGGCGCCTCAGCCGGTGCACGAAATCGCCGACGTATGCCAGCGTTTCGTTGTTGCATTGACCCGCTGACTTGCAGCGGTGCGAGGGTTAGCGCTTCGAACGCTTGGCTTCGACCAGCTCGGAGAGACGGCACTTCAACACCACGCTGAGACGCGTGAGTGTGTCCAGTGACGGCGAGAAGTGACCGTTCTCGATTCTGTTGATGGTCTTGCGGTCGACACCCGCAAGTTCGGCGAGACGTGCTTGGGAGAGACCTCGCTCCTCACGCAATGCCATGAGTCGATCGGCAACGGTCTGGGCCGACGTGGAGGATGCCCTTTTCAGTTGCGCCGAGAGCGTCTTTGCTTTCATCGCGAGTTTCCCTTCTAGCTACTTGTAAGGCTTTCCAACCTACTCCACCCTCACGACTATTTCCGGCACGAATGTACCGCTGCGTAGGTGAGCGATCTCTCATGAGGGCTGTTACATCGGTCGTTACGGATGTGTGACAACCATCTAGGGTGGTGGGGTCGTGAAACCTGCCACGCTGCATGCCGTCACCATCGGCAACGCCATGGTCGACATCATTGCCTCGGTAAGTGAGGACTTTCTTACCGAGCACGACCTCACGAAGGCTTCCATGATGCTGGTCGACGACGAGCGGTCGGCCTACCTGCGCTCAAAAGTGGCACCCAACGTGATGTCCAGCGGTGGTTCGGTTGCCAATACCAGTCACGGTTTGGCCAGTTTGGGTGGCCGTGCCGGCTTCATTGGCAAGATCGCCGACGACGATCTCGGTGGCGTGTTCTCGAGCGACCTTCACGATGCGGGGGTGTCATTCTTCCCGGCCCCCAAGGACCACGGCCTCCCCACGGGACGCTGCGTCATCGTGGTGACTCCGGATGGCCAGCGCACCATGAACACGTATCTCGGGGCGGGTGCGGTGCTGTGCCCCGGCGATATCTCCAAGGACGCCGTGCAGAGCGCCGAATGGGTGTTGCTCGAGGGGTACCTCTACGACAAGGACGACGCCAAGGAGGCGTTCCGGGTGGCCGCCCGGTACGCCCACGAGGCGGGTCGCAAGGTGGCCCTCACGTTGTCGGACTCCTTTTGCGTGCAGCGACACCACGGCGACTTCCACTCACTCGTGTGCGACCAGGTGGACTTGTTGTTCGCCAACGAACACGAGCTGGCGGTGCTGTTCGGCACCGACGACTTTGCCACGTCGGTACGGGTGTTGCGTGAGAAGTGTCCATTGGCCGTGGTAACGCGCAGCAAGCAGGGCAGCGTGGTGGTGAGCGCCGACGAATACATCGAAGTACCGGCACTTCCGGTGGACCCCATCGTGGATGCCACGGGCGCAGGCGACATGTACGCCGCCGGGTTTCTCTACGGACTCACCCATGGCAAAACGCTCGAGCAATGTGCCGAAATCGGCACCATCTGTGCAGCCGAGGTCATCATGCACATGGGCCCGCGACCACAGGTGTCGTTGGCGATGTTGTTGCCGGAAGACCTGCGTTAGTTGTTGCCGGAAGACCGGCGCTAGTTGTCGCCGTCGGCGGGGTGATAAGCGAACTGTAGGTCGCCGAGTTTCACGAGCGTCGAGGCAACCCACCCACCGAGAGAACCGAAGTGTTGGTCGAGGGTGGCATTGGTGCCGTCGGCGAGGGTTTCCTCCGACAACTCGTATGCGCCCTGGTACACGATTTCGGCTGCGTGGTCGGTGGGGCGTTGCACGTTGGTGGTGGTAATGGTCTCGCTGCTGATGCTGTCGCGATTGAGTTGCTGTGAGCCCAAGCGTGGACTCGTCAAAGGTGCCACGCCAGCAATCTGTGTTGCATCGGGAAGCGAGGCGAGTCGCTGCAGTCGGAACACGATCTCCATCTCGATGACCGGTGCCTCGTGATACGTCTCTTCCACGTACCATGCGCGGTAGGTGGCCTGGCTCCACGATGGCCAGGTGAACGTGATGTGGGCAACCACCCGAGGCGGCTGGCCCTCGCCGGGCAAACCGTAGCTGGTGGCCCATACCAAGTCGCCGAGCAGCACGTCGGAGTGGAGATGCTCTTCGAATGCCTGACGCTCGAGAAACGCATTACCGAAGGCATCGCGCAGTGCACCAATTGCATCGGTGAACACGTGGTCGAGCACGAAATCACGCTATCCGTGTGCGAGAATCACGGGTATGGCGATGGTCCTCTACGACGTGAGCGACGGCATTGCCACGCTGACGCTCAACAACCCGCAGGAACGCAACTCCATGACCGCCGAGATGGTCTCGGAAATCGTCGCAGCGATGGACGCCGCCGAGGCTGACGCGGACGTTCGCGTGGTGATCGTTACCGGAACGCCGCCTGCATTCTGTGCGGGCGCCAACTTGGGGAATCTGGCCGAAGCCACCCGCGAATCGCTGTTGGGCATCTACGAGGGTTTCTTGCGTGTGGCACGCAGCCCGCTGCCGACGATTGCGGCGGTGAATGGGGCGGCGGTGGGGGCAGGCATGAATCTGGCGCTCGGTTGCGACGTTCGCATTGCAGCAAAGAGTGCAAGGTTCGACTCCCGCTTCCTGCAACTTGGGCTGCACCCAGGCGGCGGCAACACGTGGATGCAGTTGCGCATCGCCGGCATGCAAACCACTATGGCCACCGTTGCCTTTGGTGACGTGCTGGATGGTGAATCGGCACTGCGTGCCGGCCTGGTGTGGAAGTGCGTGGATGATGCAGCGCTCATCGCCACCTCACGCGAATTTGCAGCAAAGGCCGCGGGCGCCCCGAAGGAACTGCTGGAGTCGATCAAGAAAACCATCGTGGGGATAGGTGCCGTGCCAACCCATGCCGAGGCGGTGGAATTCGAACTCGGTCCACAGGTGTGGTCGACGCGTCA
>JAFMFM010000028.1 GCA_017856115.1 Actinomycetota bacterium
GACAACATCACCACCATGAAGAACCCGGCAAAGATCGGTGCCACGTGCTGCAGACCACGTAGTTCAGCAATCTGACGAGTATGACGTCGCTCGTAGATCATGCCAACGAGGAGGAACAACGCGCCGGTTGACACGCCGTGATTGACCATCTGCATCACGCCACCGGTAACGGCCTGATCGGTCAGTGCGAACGTGCCGAGCACGATAAACCCGAGGTGTGCGACGCTGGAATAGGCGACGAGGCGCTTCAAATCGGTTTGCATCGTGGCAGTAATCGCTCCGTACAGAATCCCGATGACCGCCAAGGTGTACAGCACGGGTCGCGCCCACACGCTGGCTTCGGGAAACAGGTACACGCAGAACCGCAGCAATCCGTAGGTGCCCATCTTCAACAACACACCGGCGAGGATCACCGAGCCACCCGTTGGCGCTTGGGTGTGCGCGTCGGGCAACCATGTATGCACGGGGAACAACGGCACTTTCACGGCGAATGCGATGGCGAATGCAACGAACAACCAGCGCCCTTGCGTCACCGAAAGGGCGCCGCTCTCCGCCAACGCCACGAGATCGAACGTGACCTCGCCCACGACATCACGCGACAACAGTGCCGTCGCAACGATGCCCACCAGCATGAACGCCGAACCGGCCATGGTGAAGAGGAAGAACTTGGTGGCGGCATAGACGCGCTCGTCGTAACCCCAACCACCGATGAGGAAGTACATGGGCACCAGTACGATCTCGAAGAAGACGAAGAAAAGGAACAGGTCGAGACTCACGAATGAGCCCATCACACCGGCCTGCAGGATGAGGAGCCACGCAAAGTACGGGCGCTCGTCGTGATGCGGGTCAACCCCGGCAATCACCAGCGGAAACAGCACACCCGTCAGCACCACCAAGAACAATGAAATTCCGTCGATGCCGAGGTGCCAGGAGATACCCCACTGTCCGATCCACTCGTGCTGCGAAACGAACTGAAAGCCCGAGTCGGCCGAGTCGAACGCCTGGAGCACCCACAGGCTCAGCGCACCGGTTGCCACGCTGAAGGTGAGCGCGGCGAGTTTCCCCCATTCCGCTCGTAGACGCCCGAAGAACAAGACCGCTACGGCGCCAATGAGCGGCACCAACACCAGTGAACTGAGAATCGGAAAGTCCAACGCAGAGGTCGTGGACGCGGCAACGATCATGACGCCAACCATCCCCGCCACACGAACCACGCCAAGAGCACCACGGTGCCCAGCGACAGAATCACCGCGTATGCCCGCACGAACCCCGACTGCGACCGGCGTACCTGCGAACCCACGCCGCGCGCCAATGCCGCGGCACCGTTGACTGCCCCGTCCACGACTTGCGAATCGAACCTGGTGATGCCGCGGAACGTCGCGGCACCGGGGCCACCCACCAGTCGGGCAACGGTGGCGTCGTACCACCATGCATTCTCGAGAGCCTTCGGTTCGATGGCCGGCAGACGGCGCCTCGCGTACACGGCGAGCGCTAGTGCGATGCCGGCCGCTGCCACCACGATTGCCGCCAGAAGAAGCACGTACTTGTTGTCGTAGGCCCACGTTCCCGAGATGCTGCGCTCGGCCTCCTCGACGACGGGCTCCAACCAGTGCTCGAGGAAGTGGAGGTCCTTACTGAAGGGCAACTGCATCGCACCACCAACAACCGACAGCACCGCCAACACCATGAGGGGAATCAACATGACCTTGGGGCTCTCATGGGGTCGAAAATCACCGTGTGCACCGTGCTCACTCGCCGCATCGTGCCAACGTGCCTCGCCGAAGAACACCATGATCACTTGTCGAGTCATGTAGTACGCCGTCAGCAACGCAGCGAGCATGCCGATTGCGTAGAGCAAACGGTTGTCGGCGTACACGTACAGCAGGATTTCATCCTTCGACCAGAACCCGGCGAACGGCGGAACGCCAGCGATGGCCAACCATCCGATGATGAAGGTGAATGCGGTCACCGGCATCGCCGTGCGAAGTGCACCCATCTTGCGCATGTCTTGTTCGTGGTGCATGCCATGAATTACTGAGCCGGAACCCAGGAACAACAGCGCCTTGAAGAATGCGTGCGTCACCATGTGGAAGATCGCCGCAACGTACGCACCGGAACCGATTGCAAGGAACATGAAGCCGAGTTGCGACACCGTGGAGTACGCGAGCACACGCTTGATGTCGTGTTGGGCCACCGCAATCGATGCGGCGAACAGTGCAGTTGCGGCACCAACGATGGCAATGGTGTCGGGTACCCATCCGTAGGATTCTGCGAGCACGGGTCCTACCCGCGTCATCAGGAACACTCCGGCGGTGACCATGGTTGCCGCGTGGATCAGCGCCGACACCGGTGTCGGGCCTTCCATGGCATCGGGCAACCAGAAGTACAGGGGAAGTTGTGCGCTCTTTCCGCACGCGCCGACGAAGAGCAGGATGGCGATGGCCGAGATTGCCGTTTGCGACATGGCACCTTCGTGGGCGGCATCGTTGATGGCCTTGTACGACACCGACCCCACCGCGGAGAACGCGACGAACATCGCCGTCATCACTCCCCAGTCACCGATTCGGTTGGTGACGAAGGCCTTCTTGCCGGCGACGGCCGCGCTGTTGCGCGTATGCCAGAACGAGATGAGGAAGTACGAGCATGCACCCACACCCTCCCAACCGAGGAAGGTGACCAGGAGGTTTTCCCCCAGCACCAACATGAGCATGGAGAACACGAACAGATTGAGATACAGGAAGAACTTGGAGAACTTGGGATCACCGTGCATGTAACCAATCGCGTACAAATGAATGAGCGAACCGATGCCGGTGACGAAGAGCGCCATCGTGATACTTAGGGGATCTGCAAGAAGTGCAAAGTCGATCTGCAGTGCGCCAACCGGAATCCACTGGAACAGCGTCACGACATGCGACCGCTCCTCGGATGGCATTCCGAGCAGGTCGAAGTACACCGCAACGGTCACCAGGAACGATGTAGCCGTCACGAGCGTTGCCAACCAACCGGCCCGCGGCTCGCCAATGCGCGAGCCGAACACCATGAGCACGACACCTCCGATGAGCGGGAGGAATGGCACCAGCCAGACGAAATCGACCATTGCGTTAACCCTTCAGCTCCGCCATGTCATCGGCAGTCAACGACGTTCGATTTCGCATGATCGCCACGATGATGCCGAGACCCACCACCACTTCGGCTGCGGCCACCACCAACACGAAGAAGACGATGGACTGACCGTCGATGTCGGTGAGTTCACGAGCCAGGGCCACGAACGAGAGATTCACGGCGTTCAGCATCAACTCGATGCACATGAACATGATCAACGGATTGCGACGCACCATCACACCAACGGTTCCGATGACGAACAGCAGCGCGGCAACGATCAGGTAGGAGAGCGTCGTCGGCTCGGGCATCATGCCTCCCCTGCCATGCGACGTCGTGCCAACATCACGGTGCCGACGACCGCAACCACCAACAACACCGACGTGAGCTCGAATGCCACGACGTAGTCACCGAATACCGATTGGGCAAGTTGTTGGATGTTCGCGTCACCATCGGCACCTTGTGCGGCGGTGTCCAGCCCATTGCCACGCGGACGGAGCACCTCCACCCCCCTCGATACGGCAACCACCAGGAGTCCAAGCAAACCCAATCCGGCAATACCCGCGAGCCACCGTTGGGCCACGAGTGGCTCGGTCGCCAGATCCTCCGCCTTGTCCACACCCAACAACATGATCACGAAGAGGAAGAGCACCACGATTGCACCGGCGTACACGATGATTTGGACGGCAGCCAAGAAGTACGCCTCCAGCGCCACGAAGTGCACCGCGACACCGAACAACGTGAGAATCAACGACAGGGCCGCGTGCACCGGGTTGCTCCGCGTGATCACGCCGAGTGCCCCGACGAGCATCATCGCACTTGCCAGCACGAAAACGACGAGTTCCATCAGTGCGTCACGCTCGATTTGGTTTGAGCAGAACTACTCGTCGTTCCATCCGACGTGATCGAAGCGTCAGCCGAAGAGTCGGCTTCTGCCTGGGTGGCCTCGGCTGCCCGCACACCGTAGCCACGTTCGCCAGCCCAGGAAACGACACCAACGAACGAGGCATCCCCTGCTGATGCAGTGGCCCGCATCCACGCGGACGTGTGTTGATCCTCACCTGGGCGCCAGTCTTCCCACGGCATGTGGCGGGGCTTGCCGTCGTCGCCCACCAGCAACTCGTTCTTGGTATAGATCGCATCCTTGCGATTGGTGAAGGAGAATTCGAACAACTTCGTCTCGGTGATGGCCTCGGTAGGACATGCCTCGACACACAGGTCGCAATGGATACAGCGCAGGTAATTGATCTCATAAATCCAGCCGAAGCGCTCGCCGGGTGAGGTGGGATTGTCGGGATCGTTGTCGGCGCCTCGCACATGAATGCACTTGGCCGGACACACCGCGGCACACAGTTCGCATCCGATGCACTTCTCCATGCCGTCCTCGTAGCGGTTCAACACGTGTCGACCGTGCAGACGCTCGGGCTTCTCGACCTTCACGTCCATCGCCGAGGCGCTTCGCTTCTTTCGCTTGAACAAGCGCCCACCCGAATACTGCGTGGTAACCCGATTCTTGCGCCCGTGCTGTCGAAACGTGACGAGGAAACCGCCGAGATAGCCCATTTAGAACTGTGCTCCTTCCCGCTCCCGCGTCTTGTTGCTGATTGCGAATGCCCCCTGCAGGAGTGCGTAGCACGCACCGAGCACCACCACGGCTGCGGCGGTGGTGGTGAAGACGTTCCATCCCTCGTTGCGAGCCAGACGTTGTGCAGCAAGCAACATGAACCATGCCAATGATCCGGGAATGAGCACCTTCCAACCGAGGTCCATCAACTGGTCGTATCGCAAGCGAGGAAGTGTCGCGCGGAACCAGACGTACACGTAGAGGAAGACCAGAACCTTGCCGAGCAGCCAGATGGTGCCCTCGAGCCCGTTGGGAATCAACGGAATGTCCAGCGTGATGCCACCGTAGGAGATCGGTTGCGGTCCTCCGAAGAACAGCGTGACGATGAGCGCCGACATCGTGACCGTATTCATGAACTCGGCGAGAAAGAACAGGGCGAAACGAATCGACGAATATTCGGTGTTGAATCCGCCCACCAACTCCTGCTCGGCCTCCACCAGATCGAAGGGAGGACGATTGAGTTCCGCGGTTGCGGCAATCAGGAAGATGATGAACGGCACGATGCCGGTTGCAACGACGTGCCAGTCGGTCAATGTCGACTGCGCCGCCACGATCCCACTCGTCGACAAGGTGCCCGAAATGAGGATCACCGAGGCGAGCGAGAGGCCGAGTGCTGCCTCGTAACTCACCATCTGGGCAGAAGCACGCACGGAACCGAGCAATGGATACTTCGATCCACTCGACCATCCGGCCAACATGATGCCGTAGACGGCAATCGACGAGATGGCCAGCGCGAACAACACGCCGATGTGGGGATCGGCAAGTTGCACGCGCGTCTCCACGCCGAACCACGTGACCACACCGTCGTTGCCGTCGCGATAATCGCCACCCAACGGAATGATCGCAAATGCCAGGAATGCCGGTACCAGTGAGAGGAACGGTGCCAGTGCGAAGACGAACTTGTCGGAACGACGCGGCAACAAGTCCTCCTTGAAGAAGAGCTTGATTCCGTCCGCAAGTGTCTGCAGCAGTCCGAACGGACCGGCCTTGTTCGGGCCGATGCGGTTCTGCATTCCGGCGATGACCTTTCGCTCGAACCACACCATGAGCATCGTGGCCACCAGACCCACGACGAAGACGACCAACACCTTCAACACCACGATGAGCAGCGGTGTCCACAGCACGTCACCTTCGAGCATCGGGTCGAGGGCAATCATCAAATCACCTCCACCACGACATCGGTCACCGCCACATCGTGACGAATGAGTTGACGAATGTCGCTTCCGTGTTGATTGAACGGCACGGAGACGACACCACGCGCAACCGCGTCGTCGATGGCGAGCGGCAGTACCACGGCCGAACCGTTCGAAGACAGGCGAACACTCGCCCCGTCGCGAACGCCGAGGCGTTGTGCATCGCCGGAGTTCATGTGCACCGCAGCCTCGCGTGCGAGCGGAGCGAGCGACGGGCTCTCGTTCGTCGCAACCGCACGGTCGTACATCACGCGTGACACGTGCAGACGGAATTGGTGGGTCAACCGCGGCGCAGCGGAGCGCGGCGTGGCGGTGATGCGAATCGGCGCGGACTGCGCCATCAAGACACCCTCTCCCCGCACGGCTTTGGCGTCCGCCGCCGGGGCGAATGCGGCTATCGACGAGGTCATCGTGTCGCGCAACTCAGGGTAGGACGAGATGCCGAGGTCCACCCCGAGTTCGAGTGCGAGCTCGGCGGCGATCATCCAGTCGGGTCGCGCGGTTCCGGCGGTCGTGATCTTTTGTGCAACATCGCTCACTCGACCCTCGCAGTTGGTGGTGGTGCCGACCTTCTCGCCGTACGCCGACGCGGGCAACACCACCTCGGCGTGTCGCACGGATTCCGTGACGAAGGTGTCGACGGCGATCACATGCTTGACCGATGCGAACGCTCGTCGCACCAGGTCTGCGTCGGGTACGTCGCTCAATGGATCGGCACCCACCAACACCAGGCACTCCACCTTCCCGGCGGCAATCGACGACAGAATGGCGTTCGTATCGGCGTCGGGACGCTGAGGCGTCATGCCTGCGGTCACCGCTCCGCGTACGTTGCCGCGTCGCACCACCGGCAACACTCGCGCCGTTGGTACTGCAGCCAAGACCGCTCCCGTGGCCAGCAGGGTGAATTCAGGCGACTCCGCCAGATTGCCGCGCCCCATCACCACGGTGACGTTCCCGCGTGACAGTTGGTCGACGACATCCCGGTCGGACAACAGCTCGCTCACGACGCGAGGCTGGTCGCCCGGGTCGTGACGCACCGACTTCCACGCGTACCTGCTCAACCCCGTCGCTCGGGGTGACACTTCGATGATTCGCGTCGTGCGCTTCTCCGCTGCGTCTCGCAGTCGCAGGTACAACACCGGCAACTCTTCCTTCAGATCGGGTGCGAGCAGGATGACGGTGGGTGAGGCACAGGCTTCGGCAATCGTTGCTTGCGGGAGTGCGAATACCTCGGCGGGCAGCCCGTCGCCCAACTGGGCGTCTCGTGCGGTAACGCCCAACGAATCCGCCAATTGGGCCCATGCGAATGCATCTTCGTTGGTGCCCCGCGCACCACCGATGATGGAGACGGCGTCCGGACCCTTGTCGTTCAACACCGTACGCAGGATTCGCCCGGCGGCGTCGAGCGCAGTGGACCATGTCGTCTCCACGAGGGTGCCGTCCTTGCGCATCAGCGGTGAGTGCACGCGATTCCTGGAGTTCACCGATTCGAAATTGAATCGACCGCGGTCGCACAGCCAACCCCAGTTGACCGACTCGACATCGACTCCCTGATAACGAACCAGTTCATCGCGACTGCTCTGCACCACCGTGCGGCAACCGACGCTGCAGGTAGTGCACGTGCTCTCCACTTGCTCCAGGTCCCACGGTCGGGCCTTGAATCGGTAGGCGCTCGAGGTAAGTGCACCCACCGGGCAGATTTGCACGGTGTTGCCCGAGAAGTACGAACTGAACGGCTCATCGGGGAAGGTCATCACTTGGGTGTTGTTGCCGCGACTGGTGAAGGAAATCAGCGGATCGCCGGCAACTTCACCGGCGAACCTGGTGCATCGATCGCAGAGAATGCAGCGTTCGCGATCCAAGAACACCAGGTCGCTGATGGGAATCGGCTTTTCGTAGTGGCGCTTCTCTTCGACGTACCGACTCTCACCGGGTCCGTGCGAGAAGGCCTGATCCTGCAGCGGACACTCGCCGCCCTTGTCGCATACCGGGCAATCGAGGGGATGGTTCGCCAACAGCAACTCGAGCACGCCTTCCTGGGCTCGCTTGGCGGGCTCGGAGGTGGTCGATACCACTTGTCCGTCGGCCACCGGCGTCATGCACGACACCACCAACGATTTGCCGCGCGGACCCTCCACCTCGACGATGCACTGACGGCACATTCCCACCGGTGACATGCGCGGGTGGTAACAGAAGTGTGGCACGAACGAACCCGAACGTTCGCACGCGGTGATGAGCAAGTCACCCGGCGTTGCCTCGACGGAGCGGCCGTCCACCGTGAGACTGACCGTGGTCTTTGGCGCAGCGGTGTCGGTCATGGTGGTTTACGCGTGGCTCGCAAGGTGGGTGGCAAAGGGTGATTCCACACCGTCGATCGGGCGACCGTGCTCGATGTAGTGCTCGAACTCATGACGGAACCGACGCACCGCCGATGCAATCGGCGACACCGCCGACGGTCCGAGCGGACAGATGGTGGTCTGGCGAGGAGGCCATGCAATTCCCGGACTGATGCTCTCGCTCACCTCGAACAGCAGGTCGATGTCCTCGGGGCGACCGTGGCCGTCGAGCATTCGCTTCAACACCCGCTCCAACCACGTGGTTCCTTCGCGACACGGTGTGCACTTGCCGCACGACTCGCGGGCGAAGAAACGAACGATGCGCCAACAGGCTGCCACCATGTCGGTGGTTTGGTCCATCGCCACGATCGCACCGGAACCGAGCATCGACCCGGCTTTGTCGACCGTCGGCTTGTCGAGCGCCATGTCGAGGTGCTCGGGGAAGAACCACATCGCCGATGCACCACCGGGAATGAACGCCTTGATCGACCCACCGTTGCGAATACCTCCGCAATACTCGGGGGCTTCGAACAACATCCGGAACGTGGTGACACCATTTGGTACCTCGAAGACACCGGGCTTGTTCACGTGTCCGCTCACCGCAAACATGCGCATACCGGTCGACGTCGGGGCACCTATCGACTTGAAATCGCCACCACCCTGGCCCACGATGTACGGCACGTTCGCGAGGGTCTCGACGTTGTTCACGATGGTGGGCTGCATGTACAACCCCTTCACCGCCGGGAAGAACGGCGGCTTCAACCGCGGCATCCCACGCTCGCCTTCCAAACTCTCGATCAAGGCGGTTTCCTCGCCGACGATGTAGGCACCGGCACCCCAGGTGAGGGTGATGTCGACGGAGAAGTCGCTGCCGCAGATGTTCTTTCCCACCATGTTGCTGGCATATGCCTCGTTCAGCGCTTGTGCCAGACGTTCCTGCGCGTGTGCCATTTCACCACGGACGTAGAGGAACGCCTGCGATGCATTCAGGGCATAACACGCAATGACGATTCCCTCGATCAGTTGATGGGGATCGCGCTCCATGAGCAGCCGGTCCTTGTAGGTGCCGGGTTCGCTCTCGTCACCATTGATCACGAGGTAGCGCGGATGCACACCTGCGGGCAGGAAACCCCATTTGGTGCCCGCCGGAAAACCCGCGCCGCCGCGGCCCTGAATTTCCGCCGCCTTCACTTCGTCGTGCACCTGTTGTGGCGTCATGCTGCTTACGGCCTTGCGCAACGACACGTATCCACCGGTGCGGACGTAGCCGGCATACGTGTGGCCGTCGGCAACGTCGAAGCGTGACGTGATGATGCGTGGACCGCTCGGAACGCTCATCGGGCATCCACCTGCGCTTGCTCCTCCACACCGCGATTGCTCCACGCCGCCGTCGTGGTCTGTCGAACCGAGGCCAACGTACCGTGTGGCGGCACCTCGCCCGTCAATTTGCCGCTCTCCAGGTCGTTGATGAGTGCATCGAAGGATTCGGGTGTGACCTTGTACCGGTAGCGATAGTTCACCTGGAGTGCCGGCGCCTCGGTGCATGCGGCGATGCACTCCACGTCCTCGATCGTGAACAGTCCGTCCTGCGTGGTGCCACCCGACTTGATGCCCAGTCGTTCCTCAGCATGATGCAGCAAATTCCACGCACCCACCAACTGGCACGAGATGTTGGTGCAGATATTGATGCAGTACTTGCCGACGGGATGGAACTTGAACATCTCATAAAAACTGGCCGTGCCGTACACCTCGGCCGGTGCAAGGTCCAGCAATTCGGCGATGTGCACCATGGCATCCTGCGCCACGTAACCGTCCTGCTCCTGCGCCAAGTGCAGGAGCGGAATGAGTGCCGACTTCCTTCGCGGAAAACGACCGATGATCTCCTTGGCGGTGGCAACTCGTTCCTCGCTCAGGCGGCTCATCGGTCCACCTCCCCCAACACGGGGTCGATCGAGGAAATCACGGCAACGGCATCGGCAACCAGACCACCACGCATCATGTGCGGGAGGCACTGCACGTTCACGAAGCTCGGTGCACGCACGTGCATGCGGTACGGCACCGACGAACCGTCGCTGGCGATGTAGCAACCGATCTCACCCCGCGGCGACTCGATTGCCACGTACGCCTCGCCCTCGGGAACCTTGAAACCTTCGGTGAAGATCTTGAAGTGGTGGATGAGGGCTTCCATCGACTCGTCGATTCGACCCCGTGGCGGTGGAGTGACCTTCTTGTTCTGGATTCGGTAGTCACCGAGGGGCATCTTGTCGAGAATCTGTCGCACGATCCGCATCGATTCGCGGATCTCCTGCAATCGAATTGCGTAGCGGTCGTAGGCATCACCATGCACGCCAACCACCACGTCGAACTCGACGTCGCGATACTTGAGATACGGCATGTCCTTGCGGAGGTCCCACGCCACTCCCGTCGAACGAAGGATCGGCCCGGTTGCCGCCAAGGCAATGGCTTCGCTCTGGGTGATGACGCCGACTCCCTGCAGTCGTTCACGCCAGATCGGTTGGCCAGTCATCAGCACCTCGTACTCGGCCAAGCGGTCGGGCAACATGTCGAGGAGGCTCAATACGTCGTCACGCCAACCCGCCGGAAGGTCGGCCGCCACTCCGCCCGGGCGAATGAAGTTGTGGTTCATCCGTAGTCCGGTGACCTTCTGGAAGAAGCGCAGCACCTCCTCTCGTTCGCGCCAGCCGTACAACATCATGGATACGGCACCAAGGTCCATGCCGTTCGTCGCCATGAACAGCAAGTGGCTGCTCATTCGGTTGAGCTCCGACAGCAGCATTCGCATCCACTGGGCACGCTCCGGAATCTCGCCGTCGATTCCCAGCAACTTCTCGGTTGCCATCGAGAACACCAACTCGTTGTTGAGTGGCGACAGATAGTCCATGCGCGTCACGTTGGTGCCACCCTGCATGTAGGTGAGTGATTCACCCGTCTTTTCCATGCCGGTGTGCAGGTAACCGATCACGGGCTTGCAGCGCAACACGGTTTCACCCTGCAGTTCCAGCATCAAGCGCAACACGCCGTGGGTACTCGGGTGCTGAGGACCCATGTTGATGATCATCGACTGGTCTTCGCCCACGTCCGTGGCGACATCGGCCATCGCTGCAGCGTCGGATTCGCTCATCCGAAGTACGGCGCCCGCCTCGCGCATCAGCGCCTTCTGCGAGACGTCCGTTCGCGACTGGAGTTCCTGACCACCCTCACTGGTTGCGGCGCCGGCCGAGGTGATTGCGGTACTGGTCATGATGCAGCACCCTTGAACTGCACCGGAATACGACCCTGCGCATAGTCCTTTCGAAGTGGATGCCCATCCCAATCCTCCGGCATGAGGATTCGCGTGAGGTCGGGATGCCCGTCGAACACGATTCCGAACATGTCGAATACTTCGCGCTCCATTGCTTCGGTACTCGGATGGATGTCGAACAACGACGGCACCGACTCGCCTTCGGCCACCTGCAGACGCAGACGAATCCGTTCCCGCTTGGCCATGGAGAGGAGGTTGACGACGACCTCGAACCGTTGCGCCACCACACCGCTGGGCACGTTTCGATTGGTGTGCAAGAGATAGTCCACCGCGGTGAGATCCACGCACATGGTGAACCCGTCGGCATACAACCCGGTGATCGTCGGGATGTAATCGGGGACGGAAACGAACCTCACCGACTGGTCAATCGAATCGGTCATTGCTTATCGTCGCTCCAACACGACCGGAGTGGTGATGCCGGCCGCAATCTCCTGGATGTGCACGTTGGCACCCGCACCGGTTGTGGCGCGTCGCTGCATGATCTCGCCGTCCTCGATCAACTGGTGCAGTGTTTCGATCGCATGAATCAGCGTTTCCGGCGTGGGGGGACAACCGGGTGCGTACACGTCCACCGGCACCACTTGATCGACGCCTTGCACGATGGCGTAGTTGTTGAACATTCCACCGCTCGATGCACACACACCCATGGAGATGACCCACTTGGGTTCCATCATCTGGTCGTACACCTGTCGGAGCACCGGGGCCATCTTCTGGCTCACGCGACCGGCCACGATCATGACGTCGGCTTGTCGCGGCGAGGCGCGGAACACCTCCATTCCGAATCGCGCAAGGTCGTAGTGGGGGGCGCCAGTGCCCATCATCTCGATTGCACAGCAGGCCAAACCGAACGTCGCTCCCCAACTCGACCGGGATCGCGACCACTTGACCAGGTCCTCGACTCGACCCGTCAAGAAGTTGTGTTTGATGCCACCGAGTCCGTTGTCGAGCACATCGCGAACCGCGCTCATGCTGCGCCTACTCGGTGCTCGTCCGGTGCGGTGCGGCCGTCGAGGCCCACCACCTTTACTCCTGCTCCGATGGCTGGAGTCGTGTTCACGTCGGCAACCGGCAGTTCCTTCTTGAGCGGTCCCCACGCGAGGGCTCCACGAGCGACCACGTACACGAACGCAACGAAGAACACCGCGCTGAACGCGAACATCTCCCAGAAGCCGAACGCTCCCAACGATTCGTGTGCGACCGCATACGGATACGCAAAGATGATCTCGATGTCGAACATGATGAACAGCATCGCCACGATGTAGAACGACACGGGGAACCGCTCGGGCGATTCGCGGCTCGGAACGATTCCGCACTCGTACGGCGCATCCTTGGCGGTATTCGGACGTTTCGGTGCCAGCAGTTTGGACGCGATCAAACTCAGCGCGGCAAAGACCACTGCGAGTGCCGTCAGCACGACGATCGGCAGGTACTGACTCATTGCTGGTTCGCCCGAGGGGCTCAGACCTTCTCGAGCTCGCGGGCGGCCGCGAGATTTTCACGCAACATCAGATCACGACGGTGCAGCAACCAGCACAGGATGACGAATATTAGGAGCGACCCCAACGTGATCAACATCGCAGGTTGACGCTTGTTCCCGAGATCGCGAATCATGTAGACGTATCGACGGTCTTGCGATTCGTCGATCTTGGGTCGTGCGGGCGCGCGACCCGGCTCGACTCGTTGTGGCACCACCGGCGCCACTTCCACCAGGGCGTACCGAGGTTCGTGGAAGAACGCCACGAAGTCGAGTGCATCGTTGATCTTCGGCCAGCGCTCCCCGCCCCGATCGAACACGGCGACGGAGACGAACTCGCCTGCGGCAAATTCATCGGCCTGGTTGATCAGGATTTCGTCCGATGAGGCAACCGCTTGTCCGCGTTGGGGGTCGGCTTCGTCGAGCAACCGCCAACCCTCGGCTGCCAACGCTTCGGCAACCGCGTCGGCGTTTTCCTGCGAAGAACCCGTCAGTTTGAGTGGTTGCTGGAGAATGTCCACCTGCGGGAGCAGTTCACCGTCACGCACGATGGTGGCCGGCTCGGCTGGTTTCCACGATGGCTCGCGACCCTTCAGTCCGATGCCGTACGTCCACCAGATGATGCCCATTGCCACCATCCATCCGAACAGACCGGCGAGCACCACCAAAAAACCGAGTCGTGCACCCATGTTGGTGCCCACCACGAGATACGTTCCACCGATGAGCACCACGACGGAAATCAACACCACGACGTAGCCGCGTAGTTGTGGCTCCCAGTTGATTGCCAGCATCGACAACAGCTGCATCACAGGCCCCGTACGTATTCAACGACGGCTTTGATCTGATCTTGGGTCAGCATTCCACCGAATCCCGGCATGCGACCACCGCCCTGGCCTTGCTCGCCGTACTTCTTGCCGTATTCACTGCCGGCAGAGATGAACGCAATCATGTCGTCCTGATTCGGAAACTGGCGAATCGTGGAGCCGCCCGTGAGGTTCGGGCCGAATGCACCACCACCGGTGATTTGTGGTTCGCCGTACGACCAACCCTTGGTATGGCAACGAGCGCATGAGTAGCTTCCCGCGCCGAGATCGAGGTTGAAGAGTGCCTCACCCAACGATGCGTACGTTCCTGCGGCTACGAGACGTTCCGCTTCGGCCTGGATTTCATCCTGGTTCTTCTTGGCCAGGGTGCCACCGTCGCACATCTTCGCGTCGTCGTCCGGCGAAGCGCAGTTCTCGCGCGGCACCTGGATGCTCTTTAAGTAGTCGAGCACCGTTTGAATCTGCTGCTCGTTCATCGGACCGCCGCCAACCAAACCCCACGCCGACATCGGTGAGAACGGGCGTCCGTAGTTGAGGATGAAGCGAACCTCTTCTTCGCTGTATCGCAGGTACACGTTGTTGATTGCCGGAGCCTTCCAGTTCACGGCCTTCACCTCGCCGGTTTTCGGATCGGTCACCGCATACGATGCGACACCACCACCGCCGTTCATGCCGCCGTGACAACCCGCACAATTGAATCCGCCTTCGGCGGTAGCGGCGAACAATCCGCTCCCCCACGTCTCGAACTTGTGGACGAAGTCCTTCTCCGCACCGGCCTGGCGACCCGGTTCCAAGATCCAGTAGAGCGGCAACGTCACCGTGATGATTGCAAGGAACACCAACCCGAGCAATTGCGTTCGCTCGAGTTTCTTGCCTTCGAGGATTTCATCGTCGTAGTAGGGCTTGCGGTTGGCCGCCAACTCGATTTCGGATCCGATCTCGGCTCGACTCGAGCGGATGTTGAAGAACGCATACAACGCCCAGCCTCCGAGCGCCGCAACGAGTGCGATCCACGCAAGCGTGGTGGTGACATCAGCAAGGAGTGGGGACATGGGTTAGTGACTGCCTCCACCGACGCAGTGTGGACCTTCGGCTTCTTGGCCCGTGGTGTTGGTGCCGATGGCCGGCCCGCCGAACACCGCACCAGTGTCGATGACCACGTTTCCGTTGTTGATCGAGACCGCGAAGCGATCCATACCGCGAGGCGCCGGGCCTCCCTTCTTTTCGCCAACCCGGTTGAACTGCGAACCGTGGCACGGACATTCGAACCACTGCGACGTTGCGCAGGTGGGAACTCGGCAACCAAGGTGCGGACACTTCTGATAGAGAGCCACGATTCCCGACGACATTCCGGCGTACACCGGGGCCTGGCCCGCGTACACCGCCTCGGCCTTGGCCAACGACTCCTTCGGGTATTCGGTTATCCAGGCTCGGGCCTCGGGCAGGTACAAGAAGCCCTTGTTCGAGCGGATACCAGCGATGATGTCATCGAGTTTTCCGGCGGTGATCTTGGAACCAAAGCCGCCTTCGGCACCCTTCCACAGGAATCCGATAACCGCAGCGCCGAACCCACCGAGGCCAGCGCTCATCAATGTGATCGTGGCGCGATTGAAGAACTGACGGCGAGATACACCGATCACCTCTGGATCCGGTGGGGTCCACGGAGCTACCGCAACGCTCGAAGGAACGGCCAGCTCGGTGCTGCGTGAAGCGGTTGCCTCACGCTCGTACTGTTTGCCGCCGACGCCACGCGAGACCGACTCGTCTCGCGAACGGGTTTCACGGGACAGGACTCCGGTGGTGTCTCGACGGCGCGACGCGGTTAGTACGACGATGGCAGCCAGAACCACGAGTACGGTTCCTGCGATGATGAGTGTGGTCGTGGTGTTCATGGTCTAGAGCTCGAAGAAAATTCCGTCGCGCCACGGAAAGGTGAAGTTGTAGCCCGGTCCCCGGAAGAACGAGCTGATAATGGTGAGCACGGCCCAGAACATCATGTGCACGGTCATCAGGCTGGTGATGAACTTGCGATCCTCTGGTTTGTTCGAGACGTTTCGATCGAGGTACGGGGCAAAAATCAAGAGAATGATTCCCATCCCCGGAATGGTGACACCGGCAATCATCGGGTGGAACATGGTGAGCAGTTCCTGCAGCCCCATGAAGTACCACGGTGCCTTGGAAGGATTCGGAGTTTGATTGAAGTTGGCAGCCTGCAGAAGCGGCGCATTGACGAACCACGAGAACATGAACGTGAACGCTGTACATGCGAGTGCCGCAACGAACTCGATGGACAACAAGTGCGGCCAAACGTGAACCTTGTCGACCGGCACCGCCTTCACATCCTGAATCGATCCCGACTTCACCACGGTAAGGAGCCGTTGCGTGTGGCCACCGGGGCCCGCACCTACTGGCACGCCACCGGCAACGGGGGCAGCGACCACTGGCGACGCAGGTGCGTCCTTTACGGCAACTCCGCCACCGGCACGGGCTGCTTTGCTGCGCTCGAGCAACTCGGCGGGGATTCGCGAGGTGGCATCTCCTGCCGAGGATCCCTCGGCGCCGGAGGTCGACTCCGCCGACTTCTCGCGCGCGGCCTTGGCGCGCTTCAGAAGGTGTTCTGGAATTTCCGTCATCGTTGCACCTGCCTTTGCATCAGAGTGGCCCTGAAATTCCGCCGTCCTTACGGACGCGCCAGAAGTGAATAGCCAGAAAGATCACGGTCACGAATGGGAACAACAAGACGTGGAGTACGTACCAGCGCAGCAATGTTTCGGCGCCGATTTCGGTGCCGCCCAGCAGAACGAATCGCACCTGCGAACCGATGATTGGCGAGTAGCCCATCATGTTGGTGCCCACGGTGACGGCCCACAACGCCAGCTGATCCCACGGCAGGAGGTAACCGGTGAACGACAGCAGCAGCGTGAGCGTGAGCAGGATGACGCCAACCACCCAGTTGAATTCGCGCGGTGCCTTGTACGCCCCGTGGTAAAACACCCGGGCCATGTGCAAGAACACCGACAACACCATGAGGTGGGCACCCCAGCGATGCATGTTGCGCACCATGAGACCGAACGTCACCGACGTGTGCAGCGACTGGATGTCGTCCCATGCGTTGGCGGCGGCTGGTCGGTAGAAGAACATCAGAAAGATGCCCGTAATGGTGAGCAGGATGAACAGGAAGAACGACAGGCCACCAAGACACAGCGTGTAACTCACCTTCACCGCGTGACGCTTCACCTTTACCGGGTGCAAGTGGTAGAGCACCGAGTTCATCACCACGTATGAACGGTTGCGAGGTGAGTCGGTGTAGCCCTTGCGGAAGATCGAGCCGGGTCGGAAGATGGAGCTCCAGGCCTGACTACCTTGCACCTGCTCACCAATCTTGGCAAAGCGCTCCTTCAGCGTCGGTCGCGGTGTTTCGTCAACGATGCTCGACATACTCTTCTCCTTAGAACCTCATGCCGTAGGCGTAGCCGTGGTTGTTGGTGCGTGCGTGCGGATCGCCGGTTGCGGGCGCCACTCCCACCTTGCCGAGCACGATCACTCCGGTTGGGCAACGATCAACGCACAACGCACAACGTGTGCAGATGTCGTCATCGATCACGAATACCACGTGGTCGGTGGGATCGGCACCCGGAAGCTCGGTGCCCTGCGAGTCGATCACCGCAGATGGGTTCACCATGTGGATGCACTTCCACGGGCAGATGTCGACGCACCCCTCGCACATGATGCATTCGCTCTGGTCAATGTGGATGAACTGCTTCGGTTTCACCGCCTTGTTCAGGTAGTCGGCGTCGACTTCGACGAGGGTGTACTCGTCGGTGAACGGCATCATCGGTGGGTTGGCGTCGGTGCGAGTCATCGAACTAGGCCTTCTTCACCAGTGGTCGACCATACGAGCTACTCGGCAACTCCACCTGCTTGACTTCCCCGCGCTTCTGCCACCACACGAAGAGATAGATGAAGAGTCCGATGTAGATGCCGTGAATCACCAGGACTACGATGTCGCGCAACGCCTCGTAACTGATCGTGAAGGGAAACGGTCCGCCAAACTCCTGCGGCTTCAAAACGTCGAAAGGTCCAAAGATGAGTTTGTCCTTGCGCCACCCCAATTCTTTGTCTGCATGGTCGATCCACTGGTGCGGAACCACACCAAAGGCAAGGAAGATGACAAAGAATGCGTAGGCGCTTCCGAACATTGCCTCACCCCACGTGGCCTTGCGGTCGACGGGTCGGCGCTTGCCCACGACCACCACGAGGTAGGCCAACACATTGGTGACAAAGAAGGAAAACAGGAACGCCTGATTCATGCCGGGCCATCGGAGGATGTCGACTGCGATCATGCGAATGTGGTCTCTTTCGGGTTGCTTGCCGTGGTGAAGAACCACGACGAAGCCTAGTCTTCGCGCTTCCCGAGGGCTCACCCTGCCCGTGCAACCTGCTGTGACGGCTACTGCAGTCGTTCTGCTTGAGCACTCGGACGTCGTGCGTTCGTGCAAATATCGATGAGCATCGAGCGGCGATTAGTCTTGCGACGGGCATGTTTGTCGTAACCCCAATCGCCGGAGCACCACGTTGACGGAAGTACCCGACTATCTCCTCAAACGATCGAAGGATCGTCGTGCGGTGCTCTCAGGTGGAGCACCTTCCGCCGAACCAACTGCGTCGAAAGAAGTTGTAAAGACTGCCACTTCATCGGCGGCACCTGCGATGGCCGCCGAAGTGGCACCACCGCCACCACCGAAACCTGATCCCGCCTATGTTGTTGCCGCCAAGACCCGAAAGAAGATTCCCTTCTGGGCGATGGCCACGCTCAGCCTGCTGCCAGTCTGGGCGTTCTTCTATCTGCTGGCGGTGAGCCCACAGGAACGTGAGGCAACGGGTCCGATGGCCATCGGCGAAGGTGTGTACGGAGCCTGCGCAAGTTGTCACGGTGCCGCAGGCCAGGGTGGTGCCGGTCGCGTGCTCCACGAGGGCGAAGTGTTGAAGACGTTCCCCCATATTGAGGACATGCTCAATTACGTCTACACCGGAAGTCAGCCATTCGTGTCGGAAGGACTTGCGGTGTATGGAGACCCCGCACGCGAAGGTGGAGCACATGCTCCGCTCTCATACAACGGCAACGCCATGCCCTCACAGGGAGAGACGTGGGGCGGCGGACTCACCAATTACGAGATTCTTGGCGTCGTGTGCCACGAGCGTTACGCCATTGGTGGGGCGGACCCCAAGAGTGAGCAATGGGCAGCGGAGTATGCAACATGGTGCTCGGAAGATTCGGAGATTTTTGCAGCACTGCAGTCGGGTGCCGTCAATTTCGACACCCTCGCCGAGACGTTTTCCATGCTTGAAACGCCGCCTCGCGACATTGGCACGCAGCCCCGAGCAAGTAAGTAGTCACCCGCCACGGCACGGTGGCGCTACCACGTAGCCACCTGCCACATCGCTGCGTCGCAGTGTCGGTGATTCCGTTCCTTACGCTGAAGGCACCATGGACACAAAAGACATCGGCGCGTTGCCAACTCGCGACACCGACGTTCTGGTGATCGGCGGTGGACCAGCCGGAGCCGCCATGGGTTTCTGGATGTCACAGCACGGCAATTCGGTCACCGTGGTGGAACGCAAACACTTTCCGCGTGAAAAGACGTGCGGCGACGGTCTCACACCACGTGCCGTCAAACAGCTCGACGACATGGGATTGGGTGATCACCTCAAACAGTTCCATCGTTACGAGGGTCTACGTGCCACGGCGCATGGCAAGGCACTCGAACTGCAGTGGCCGACGCATCCCACCTACCCGCGACATGGTTACGTGGTGCGTCGCCGGGAACTCGACGCGATGGTGGCGTTCAATGCCGAGAAGTCGGGGGCAACGTTGTTGCAGGGACACGAAGCCGTCGAGCCGCTGATGGAGAAAGGCTGCGTGCGCGGTGCAATCGTCAACGACCTCGACCAAGACCGTCGGATCGCGATCCGCGCTCCGTACGTGGTGGTCGCCGACGGCGCGAACAGCCGATTTGGAAGATCGCTGGGTACGGCACGCACCAAGGCCTGGCCGTACGGCACTGCGATTCGGACCTATTGGAAGAGCCCACGCCACGACGAACCATGGATCGAATCCGCACTCGACGTGCAGGATCGCAGCGGCAACTCCATGCCCGGCTACGGATGGATATTTCCGGTTGGCGACGGCACCATCAACGTTGGTGTCGGTCTGTTGTCCACGTTCAAGAAGTTCAAGGACGTCAACACCACGCACCTGCTCGACTCCTACGCACACATGATCGCCGATCGCTGGGAAATCGATCCGACCTCACCGGAATGCCGCGCAACGAGTGGAAAGATTCCGATGGGTGGTTCGGTGTTCCCGAAGATGGGCCCAACTCACTTGGTGATCGGTGATGCGGCCGGCAGCGTCAACCCCTTCAATGGTGAAGGCATCGACTACGCCTACGAAACCGCTCGCATGGCCGCGAACGTGCTTCACGACGCTCTTCGTAGTGGCGACGCATCGGCGCTGCAGCAGTATCCCGCGATGCTCGATGCGGAATACGGCCAATACTTCAAGGTGGCACGACTCTTCGCGCGTGTGATCGGCCGACCGGCGCTCATGCGCGAATTGTCGCGCGTCGGCATTCACAGCAGAACGCTCATGGAGTGGGTGCTGCGCATCATGGCCAACTTGCTACGGCCCGACGAAAAGGGTCCCGCCGAGGTTGCATATGCCATGGCCGCGCGAATCGTGCGCCTTGCCCCGAACGCCTGAGGAAACCTCAGCCGTCGCAGATTACTTCGACGACCTCATCGCGGTCGAGGTCCAACACGGTGGTGATTCCCGTTTCCGAGTACGAGTCGATGAATGCGCGAAGTGTTCTCGATCGTGGTGCGCCGGCGCAGGTCCGAACCACACCGTTCGTCAGCGGCACATGCCAACCATTTTCCAGCACTCCGGTATCACCCCCGTCAACCATGTCCACCAACGTGGGTAGTGCCAGCGTTCTAGCGGCTGGTCCGTCGGCATTCACAAGTGCGTACCACACGACACCGTCACCGAGTAGATCCGCCAAAAGGACGCAGGCTGCCGGTGTGGTGCGATCAGCGCAGTTCACCTCACCGGGTGTGTCGCGCACGATGTTCACTGCTCGCCCATCGTCCAACGTGAGCGTTGCCGAACCCACCGTGATGCCCTCGATGACTCCGAATGCTTCACTCGATTGAATCATCATCACCGAGGCGATCGCTTCGACCCGGCGCTCCGTCGGTTGCAGAGAGACTTCATCGTCTCCGCGTGGGCCACGACTGGTGATCAATTGCACCACCGTGGCGAGCACCAGGAGTACGCCGATTGCCGCCCACGTACGCCACGACGACAACTGACGCATCACTCGTCACACTATGGCGACATCTACGCTGGGTGCTCAGATGCACCCTGAACTTGATCGGCTCAAGCGAGAGTTCGGGTGGACTCCCGATTCAGTTGCAACCTGGGATGAT
>JAFMFM010000062.1 GCA_017856115.1 Actinomycetota bacterium
GAATCGGGCGTCAAAGCTGGCGATGAGGTCGAGGAAGCGTTTGTCGACTTGCTCGAACCGTTTGTCGACTTGCTGGAATCGGGCATCAACGCTGGCGGTGAGGTCGAGGAACCGCTGGTCGATACGGTCAAAGTGGGCGAGCGTGATTTGCCGCTCTCGCTCGAGTTCGTACCGGAGATCGGTTATCGTCACGAGACGATCGTCGGCGGTGCCGGCGAAGGTGGTGGTTTGCGTCATAGCCATGTTCGTATCACTCCGGTAGAGATTGTCAAGTCGGGTTGCCAGGGCCGAGTCGGCCAACGTGTGCCGGCCACAGAGCGACCGGCACGATCAACGTGTTGTGTGCACGAGGAGTGCAGAAGCGGAAAGAAAACGTTGCGGTGCTAGCCGATGCGCCCCAGCCCCACTGCGGGAAACGGGGCACCAGTCGGCATCCAGTAGTGGGGGTGTCTCAAGCATCGAGAGTGGGTGGAGTCAAGCGTCGAGTGTGGCGTCGGGGATCCAATTGCCGTGAAAGCCGTTGGGAACTCGTACGGGGAGATGCACGACGGCGACGGGGTCGTCGGTAATGGCTTGCGCATCAAAGATCGCCAGGTCCGAAGTGTCGGTCTCCGTGTCGTGTCGGAGTGCAATGAGGTATCCATCGTCCTCGTAGCCGGAGCCGGTCGACCCGTTGTGTGACTCGAACGACGACTGACGCGGTACGAACACCGGCTCTCCATAGCCGTAACGCGGTTGATCACTGCGTGCCACCACGGTCCCCGCGTCGTGATCCACTTTGGTGAGCGTGTCTTGGGCGAACCCGGCCCCGATTCCGGCACAATATCCAAACCGATAGCGCTGGCCAATGAGCGACTCACGAATTCTCGGAAACTCCTGCGGTCGATCGCTGATCACGTTCTCCCGCGAGGTGCCCGCGTGCGGGTTGAGTCGCCAGCGAGTAAGCACGGGGTCACCCTCGCTCGGTCCACGCTGCTCACGATCAAACATGCGCGGATGTCGTGCGGCATCCAAGACCACTTCGTCACCGTCGTCGAATGCATTCATCGGGTGGAAGATGTAGCACGGGTCAATGGTCACCCACTTCACGTCGTGGGCGGATCCCTCGCGCGGCAGGAACCCGATTCGTGGTTCGTACGCGGGATCCCAGAAGTACGGCAGACGGGCGCCCTTCATTGCTGCATCGAGATTGAACACGCACGGCAGGTCGAAGATCAACACGTACCGTTCGGTGATTGCCAGATCGTGGATCATTGGTCCACCGGGAAGTGGAATGTCGACGTGGCGGCGAACGCGACCGTCGACGCCAACCACCAGGTACTGCACTTGGTTGCCCCAGCCCCAGTAGTACGTCATGACGTGCAGTTCACCCGTGCGCGGGTCGCGCTTCGGATGGGCGGAGAACGCAAAGGGCAGCGTCCCATCGAGATTCGAGACTCGAATCGTGTCCAGGTCGTACGACAATTCCACGGGCGGCGAACCTGCCTCGACGATTGCAAAGGTTCTTCCGGCGTGCCCGATCACGTTGGTGTTGGCGGGAAACGACGGGTGGTCAGCAGGCCAGTCACTCGGCGGCGGTGTTCCACCCTTGAGATCGCATACTTCCTTTGTGCGAACCCAGCGGTTTCGGTACCACGTGGCGTTCCCGGATTCCAATCGGATGCCGTGCACCATGCCATGACCCGTGAACCAGTGGTACTTGGCCTCGTTGACGCTTCCTGCAGGATTCGGGCCGTTGCGAAGATATCGGCCGGTGAGTTCGTGGGGAATGGTGCCGGTGACTCGTAGGTTCGTCACGGTTACTTCCTCGTGAACGGGGGCCAAGTTGCCGGCAAGGAACGGATTCGGTGAGGTGCGATCGATGGTGGTCATTGGGGCCTCGCGTGGTGATGAACTGCCGAGGTCAGCCTACGTAATTGCACCGACCGCGCTGTCGACGAGTACTACGGTGAGGCACTAGAGGATCCAACGACCCGTGAGTGAGGCAAGATGAATCCCGAGCCCCAACGACGCCTAATCGACAACATGCGCGGTGTTCGGTACGGCGAAGTACTTCCGGTGTATCTCCGCGAGGACGGATTGCATGCCGAGGTGTACGGCACCCAGATGCTGAACGACTGCCCGCAACATCTGTGGGAGAAACTCGACGCAGGCGCAATCGCGGAGGAGCTGGGTGCAGTGTTCGTCAAACTCAATGGTCCACGCCGGTGGGTTCTGGACGGATTCGGAGTGAAGGTTGCACCGATGGAACCGGAGTTGCGCGAGTTCGGAGGCATCCAGTTTCGTCGCATAGCAACGGTGCCGCTCGGCGACAAACGCGGTGCTACTCCGTACACCGAGAACACGGTGAACAGGGGTGCGGTGTTCTTCTGGGACGCCGGGAAACCGGTCTATGAACTCCTGAGCCCGGATGGCAAGGCGTACGTGATGCAAGCCTTGTGCATGGGGGTGGATCCCACCATTGCAGAGGAGTCCCTCGCATCCCTCGGAACCCGACTTGCACTACCGAATGGTTGGGGGTATCGAACCCGAGTGCTCAGCGAGGAGTTGGTGGTGGATACCACGAACTCCATGGCAACCGTGTTGCAGGACGAGTTCGAAAACTCCTACACGTTGCCGTGAAACGTCACGATATTGCCGACTGAAGGCTCGACGTCACCTGAGACGAGGGCGGAGTAGAGCGCGGAAATTTCGTTGTCACCGCTGCAGCGTTTCATCTCGAGCCACGAACCGGAGTCGCCGATGAACATCTGGAGTGATTCGGTGATGCGTTGGTTGAGCACCTCACGGCCCCATTCCTTGCCACGCTTGGCAAGCTGCGATGGCGCAAAGAAGAACTCCGGACGGGGTGGTGGAATCGACACGTCACCGCGTGAGGCATCCCAGTGGGTCGCCCCGACACTGCTGGAATAGCGCAGTTTCGTTCCAAGTCGCGTATGGAGCTCTGCAACCACTCGGCGGTTTCCGGCCATGTCCACCACGATGCTCGATGAATCGGGTTGCAGCGATTCGATCCGGTCGTACGCGAGCACCTCGTCGTACTCACCAACTCCCTGCGTGAACGACACGTTTCGTTGCGAGGTGAGACCCACGACCCGTACGGAGGATGTTCGCTGCACGCAGTGGGCGAGTGCAATCGCGGTCTTGCTCGAGGCACTCGTAATGATGATGCGCTCGGCTGAGAAGTAGGCGTTCTCCTGCAGGAAGTCGTTGAGCAGGTACGACGTGAGAAAGAGACCTCGAAGCACCAGGGTTGCGTCGTCATTCGGGGAGGGATCCGCAGGGTCGAAGCTTCGATAGGCCATCGCGTGCTTCTCCCGCCACGCTGCGGAATCGATGAACCCACTACGTGCTGCCTGTGCGTGCACCACGTGGTGGTCGCCCAACGGAAAAAACCCGAAGTAGCGCCCACCAACGGGCACGTCGGAACATCGTGAGTCGGTGACGACGCCGAAGCCCATGACCGGCAGACGACCCCAGCCATCCTCGGCGGGGAAGAACCCCCAGTAGTCGAGCAAGTCGCCGCTGAGTGCATAGCTGATGTTGTTCGCCGTCAGCGCCGCGCGTTCGAGTCTCATCAGCACATGACCGTCTTGCAACGTTGCCGGTGGTCGGCTATCTGCGATTCGATGCTGGCGAATGTCGCGTCGAAGAATTTCGAGGTGCACGTCAGCCTTGGGTGATGGCGTCCATGGAGGCGCGAACGGTCATCACATAGGTGTCGCCTTCGGAGGCGGGCGTGAGGGATTTCGCCAGTGATTCGGTATCGCCGGCTGAGTTGACCGGAACGAACTGTACGGTGTCCCACGTTCGACCATCGCCGATGATCGTGCCCTCGGCGGAGAGGTTGGTTGCTCCGGGCAACGCGGCGAATGCAGAAGAGCGATTCTCGGTTCGGCGAACCACCATCGCGACGAGCCGATCGTCTTCGGTCTTCGGTCTGCCACGCGAGTCGAGGGACGGATCCTCCGGTCGACAGCACACGATGATGGTGCGCTGCATGCCAGCCGCCTTGTGTACGTGTTTTTCGCCGAAGTCCTTGCGCGTTTGCATGTCGATGAACGACTTTCGCGTGGCATAGCGAACGATGGCGATGCGATCCCACTCCTCGGTTCCGACATGGTTGCCAACCACATCAGCAACGAACACGATGGTGGCGCCGATCTTGCCAAGAATGGAGGACGGGTTGTACCGATCGTCGGCTTCACGACCGCTGATCGGCTTGTCGACACCCGCATCGTCGGTGTATTGGGCAACCTCGTGGTACTTCATGAGATTCACCATGTAGATGGGGCCGTCATCCTCCGGGGCTCGCGTGGCAAGGGCCATCGCATAGTCCTTATCTATGCGTCCGTATTTGTGCTTCAGTGGTGGTGCTTCGGTCATGGGTGCCTACCTCTGCGGCGAGCGTAGTTGAGCCACCCATCCACGGCTTTGGTCGCGGCGCGGGATTGCGGATGCCACCCGCGGGAGTCCTCTTGCCACGGGGACCATGTTGAAGGAAAACCCTGAGATACTGATAGGAGAAGTCGTTGCACTCGCACAGTGACGACTACTGGCTCCCGTAGCTCAGTTGGATAGAGCGACGGTTTCCTAAACCGCAGGTCG
>JAFMFM010000029.1 GCA_017856115.1 Actinomycetota bacterium
CTAGCGACCCGTAGAGGAGTTCAGGCTAGTTGCGCTAGCGACGCAACAGCAGTGCGGTTGCGGTGAACTGCAGCACTACGGCGGCAACGGTCATCACATGCCACACCTCGTGAAAACCGAATACCTCCGGACGCAAACGTGGATACCGACGCATGAACATCACCGCACCCGAGGTGAACACCACCCCACCCACCGCATAGAACGAGAGTGTCGTGACACCAACGTGTCGGTACACCCACGGCACGACCGCCAACACCACCCAGCCGAGCACGATGTAGAGCGAGGTTGCGAACTTTCGTGCCTTCCACATCGCCTTCAGCACCATGCCGACTGCCGCGATCCCCCACACCATCACGAGCAGGATGATGCCGAGCGGGCGCGGCAACGCCAATAAACACACCGGCGTGTACGTGCCGGCAATCAACACGTACACCATGCAGTGATCCGCACGTTGCATCATGTGTTGCATGCGTCGACTCCGCGTAAACAAGTGGTACGTCGCCGACGTTGCGAACAATGCGACGAGTGAGACGGAGTAAATTGCTGTCGCCACCGTGGCCATTGGCCCCGACGCCAACACGGTCAGCGCCAGTCCCGCAGGTATGGCGACGAGAACCGCGCCGCCATGAATACGTCCACGCCAGCGGGCGCGCCACTCACCGGTGACGTGATGAAACACCGGCGAATGGGACATGCGTGCTCTCGTGGCGAGCGTACCCGTCGTTACGACGATTGCGCGTGACGCTGCACCTGCAGAGCACGTTGCCTGCGTTCGGTGGAACGACGCTTCCACTCCTTCAGCTTCCAATGACGCAATCGACCGTGATGGATGGTTCGCTCCCGTGCATGGTGATCATCGCGGTGATGCACGGGCTTCCAGCCGACTGCCGGCTCGTCACACTCGTCCAGATCACACGACCGTCCGACACGTGCCGCAATGGCGTGAAGTTCACCCTTGATTCGGTGTCGCTCGGCGTGTGCATGCGCACGCAACTCGGCTTTTGATAGTGGCGCCAAGTCATCGCCACGATGGCGTTTGCTCATCCCAATCTCCTTGTACGAAGTGGTCTGTGCTCCCCTTGAAGTGGCACAGTACTCCTCACCCACACGAAGTCAAGTGTCGTATGTTGCGATTGCGTAACTGTTGGTCGTCGTCAGCCGAAGCTTGATCGTCGTCAGCCGAAGGCACGAATCGCACGTACTCGGAATGGCCGTGGATCCGCGGTGCCGCCCTTGCGACGCGTCTCGTTGCCGCTCAACCACTTCTCGCGATCGAACTGCTGTCCATCTATCCAGTACTGCGTCCAGGCCGTTTCATTGTTGTACTCCGATGAGGTCCAGTAGAAGCCACGCTCGAAGTTCCACGAATTCATACCGGCGAGGTCGAGGTCGTTCACCGCGAGCACGTTGTACAGCGTGTCGAGTTCGTCCTTGCTCGGCAAAAACCAGTCGGTCTGGCCACCGCACTCGAGCGCATCGGCGAATCCGGCGGCGGTCGCTTCGATGGCGGCCTGCGGAAGCGAGGCGTGTTGCTTGACGATGAGGGCGGTGTTCTGCGCGCCCTTGCCGAGCGCCTTGGACTGCACTCGCTGGCGTGCCGCCGTTGCCCAGGTCGGGTACAGCAGCGGAAGTTGCCGGGTTCCCTTGGTGCCGGCAGCCGCATTGCGCCACACCTTGCCGACACCTTCGCATGACGCCGGAGACACTTCGAGCCAACGACCCCACGGCTGGGTTGAACCGGCGTCGTAGAACACCAGTCCACCGCCCGGGCCGATATCACCTACCTGGCACGACGTTCCCTGACGACAGTCGGCGGAGAGGAAGCCGCCTCTCGCAGGTATCAAGGTGGGTAGGGGGCGTGCCGGCAACGTGGAACCTACGGGAGCGAAGGGTCGCACGAACGGAAAGAGCATCCGTCGCGGCTTGAAGTTCGAACCGGTGTGCTTGGACGACTTCGAGCGCGTCTTGTTGCCGGGAAGACCGCGCACGATGCCGTTTGCATCGGTGAACTGCGTTCCGTCCTGGAACAACTGGTACCACGCGAACGTGTCCGACGCCTCGCTCGACGTCCAGTACGGATCACCGGAGACACCCGTTTCGAAAGCAGTCTTCAACGGTGAGTTCGATGTGGTTATGTACGTGTACAGCGCATCGAGTTCGTCTTTCGACGGCACCGACCATGTGCGTGCGGTCGAGGTCGGAAGTGCCGGCGTGCTCGACGCCTTGAGCGCACCGACGAGGTCGCGCCAGAACACCGACTTCATCACGAGCACATCGGTGTTCACCGCTCCGTAGCCGATCTGCTTGCCGAGAATCCGTTGCGTCTTCTGGAGTCGTGCGTCACCGTCGTCGTATGCGATGGTCGATGACCAGTTGGCCGAAATGAAATTCGGTGACTTTAGAACCTCGAAGTACTGCCCCCACCATTGCGGCGTCGGTGCGACATAGAAAACGATTCCACCGGCAGGGCCGGTGTCGCCCAGTCGACATGTCCCACCTTGTGCACAGGTGGGTGCTGCACCCACCGGTACTTGACCGACCCCAAGACTTGCCAGTGCCACGGCTGTGCTCAGCAGGACAAAGTGTGCACGACTTCTGTGGTGCGTTTTTCCACTCTTGCGCCGCAACATTCCACGGAATCTACCGCTGCGGTCGCACGGTCGTTGGTGCATTCATACGGCGCATTCTGCGACAATCGGCGAGAAGCGAGCGACGTCTAGCCTCGGCATATGACGTACGACTTCGATCGATTCTTGCGCTACGAAGAGATGGCCTCCTGGCTTCGCACACTGGCCGCCGCACACCCGACACTGCTCACCGTCGAGAGCTACGGTCAGTCACACCAGGGTCGAGAGCTCCTCCTCGCAACGATCACCGACACACGCGCTGGTGAACACCACACCAAGCCCGCCCACTGGATCGATGCAAACATCCATGCCGTCGAGGTCACGGGCGGGGTCGCTGCGCTCTACATCATCCACGATCTGGTGGCCAAGTTCCATGCCGGTGACCCGACGGTGGTGGAAGCACTCCGCACGCGCACCTTTTACATCGCACCCCGCGTGAACCCCGATGGTGTGGAGGATGCACTGGGCGACCAGCCCCTCTTTCATCGCTCCAGTGTTCGTTCGTGGCCCTGGGCCGACGGACATCGCTGGCCCGGTCTCCACCCGCAAGACGTGGACGGCGACGGACGAATCCTCACCATGCGAGTTGCGGATGCCGATGGTGGATGGATGCAACATCCCGAGGAACCGCGCGTGATGATTCCGGTCGGACCGCTCGGGGCTCCCACGGGTGTCCAGCGTTACCGACTTCTCGCGGAGGGAGTCATCGAGAACTTCGACGGATTCACCATCGATCAGCCTCGGGATCCGGCGGGACTGGATCTCAACCGCAACTTTCCCGCCGGTTGGGGGGTCGACGTTCTCGGATCGGGCGATCATCCGATGAGCGAACCCGAAGTGCACGCACTCGTTCGTGCGGTAAAGGCCCGACCCAACGTGTGTGGCTACAACGCATTCCATACCGCGGGCGGATTCATGCTGCGACCGAGCAGCAGCCTTCCCGATTCCCAGTTACCGCCAGAGGACGTCTTCATCTTCAAGAAATTCGGTGAACACTCCACCCCGCTCACCACGTATCCCGTGCACTCGGTGTACGAGGACCTCACGTGGGACAAGTCGCGAGTGATGGGTGGCGCCGGTGACGACTGGGCATACGACCATCTGGGCGTGTACTCCTGGACCACCGAGTTCTGGGATGCGATCTACCGGGCCACTGGTGAACACTCGCCCACCGACGTGTGGTACGTGGGTCCGACGCCTGCGCAGGACCTGGCCGTATGTAAATGGAGTGACGAGCACGCACCCGGTTCGTACGTGGCCTGGTATCCGTTCCAACATCCACAACTCGGCGCGGTGGAACTTGGCGGGGTTGATGCGTTCCATACCTGGACCAACGCACCGTCGTCGCGCCTCAAAGCCGAAGTTGCACCACACACCGAGGTGGCGGTGTACCAGGCCATGGCGTCGCCACGACTGGAGATCAAACTCGCCGACGCCACCGCGCTGGGCGGTGACGTCTGGCGAGTACGACTCGGTGTCGCCAACACCGGCTGGTTGCCCACCGACATCACCCAGCATGCTCGACGCAAGAAGATCGTGCTACCGGCAGTGCTGGAAATTGCGGCCGCGGGTTCGGCCGCTGCCGGCCCGCTGGACCTCGTCGAGGGTGAAGCCCGGGTACGTATCGGTCAGTTGGAGGGACGCTCGAAGCATCTGCTCGATGGAGGAGCCATGTCGGACGGCACGCCCGATCGGTACTTGCATACGTGGTTGGTTCGTGCCTCCGGCGGTACCACGATCTCACTCACTGCATCGCACCAGCGTGCCGGCACGGCACGCACCACCATCACACTTGGTTCGTGAGGGTTGCCAATTCCTCCGACGACTCGTGATGCGACATCCATGACTTCCATGCGATGAGCAGCGCACACGGAATGAGGATCAAGTTCGGGTACCCGACGACGAAGTCGTCGATGAAGTACCCATGGAGGAACCACCCCGAACCCATGAGCGCCAAGAGAAGGTACGAAGGTGCCGATACGCCGTAGAGCCGTTCCACTTTCAGCGCTCGCCATGCTTGGGGGATGATCGCAGGCGTACCAATCACCACGCCCGCGACTCCAACCACCGCCGGCGATACCACGTAGAACGTTGCACAAAAGACCGCGGTCGCAGCGAATACCGCGAGTGGCATCCACAACGGCACGGCGCGCTGCCTCACCAACATCACCATGAGTGCGACGATTGCAATCTCGATGTTGAGATTGGAGACGATCATCGGAACGCTGTCGATGCTCACTGCATACGTGAACCACATCAACGTGCCGGCCAGTCCGATGAGATGGGACAGCCCGGAGACGCCCTCCACACTGCGACGCACGTACACGCGAATCACCTGCGGCCAGATGAAGACCACCCCGAGCACCGCAGCCATCGCACCCGAGAGGTTCGCCAACGTCACCGGGCAACAGTAATTCGCCCGACCATCGGCCCGGCGTTTCGTTGCCCCAATAGCGTGTTGGTCGTGTCGCGCACAACCTCGAGTGGTCAAAGCTGGGACGAGCGCTACGCCGAGGACGGCTTTGCCTTCGGAACCGAACCGAACGACTTCCTACACGAAGTAGCGAGTCGTCTTCCCGTTGGTCGAACCTTGTGTCTCGGGGACGGCGAGGGTCGCAACGGCGTGTATCTCGCCGGTCTCGGACACCGGGTCACCACGATCGACCTGAGCCCCGTGGGGGTGGTAAAGGCCAGGCGTTTGGCGACCGATCGAGGCGTAACGATCGACGCCCAGGTCGCCGACCTCGACAACTACGACCTGGGTTCCGGAACATGGGATTGCATCGTGTCGATTTTTTGCCATCTCCCGCCCGATCTGCGACATCGTGTGCACACCGCGATTCCTCGTGCGCTGAGCGACGGTGGCTGCCTGGTGTTCGAGGCGTACCGCAGCGCCAACATCGGACGCGGAGTCGGAGGCCCACAAAATGCCGAGATGACCGTGGAGTTGGAGGAAATGCTGAGCGACCTTGGCACCGAAGTGGGTTTCAATGTGCTCATCGGTCGCGAGGTCGAGCGCGAAATCATCGAGGGTAAATACCACAACGGACTCAGCGCAACCACACAAGTGTTGGCTTGTCGCAGCTGAGGGCTCCTCCCACGTGATGCAGCGATAACCTGCCAACCATGTCGCGGCGGCTCAAAATCACGGCTGCCACGGTGGCGGTGGCGGCACTCATCTTCGTGGGTGGACCATGGGTGTACATCAACGTCATCCGGGATCCGGCACCCGAGAGTTTCCTCACCGAGGCTGCAACCACCACCGTCGTTGCCCTGGATGACGAATCGACGACCGAACCACCCGATCCGGCGGATACCGCGGTTGCCATCGACGACCCCACGGGAACGTGGCGAATTACAAGCGAATCGCAGGTTGGCTACCGGGTCGATGAAGTGCTGTTCGGTCAGAACGTCACTGCGGTGGGACGTACCGCAGACGTCACCGGTTCGCTCCTCATCGGTGATGGAGCGGTGACATCCGGCGACTTCACCGTGGACATGACCACCGTCAGAAGTGATGAGCCGAAGCGCGACGCCCAGTTCGAAGGTCGCATCATGGACGTCATCAACTATCCGACTGCGTCGTTCGTTCTCACGTCGCCGATTCCACTCGACTCGGCGGCGACCACCTCACCGACGACCCGTACCGCCATGGGGAACCTCACCTTGCGGGGAGTCACGAAACCGGTGACGGTCACCGTGGTGGGTGAGATTCGAAACACCAACATCGTTGTCACCGGCGAGTTCACGGTGACGTTCGCGGAATGGGGAATTCCCAATCCGTCGATTCCCGGAATCTCGACGGAGGACTTCGGTGTGCTCGAGTTTCAACTGGTACTCGAGCGCTGATCCATGTTGACGGTGTACGGCGTCACGCTGATCCTGCCCAAACCCAAGGACGCTGCCACCGAGATCACCGTGCGCGAAACGGTCGGTCGGCTCATCGAGCCATGGCTGGAACGTACGTGGCCCGAGAGCAAGCGCACCAATACCACGCAGGTGACCGCGCGAAGCAGTGTCACCGAAAAGGTGTTCAGATTGGACGTCTCGGAACAGCATCCCACCGACGACGCCCGTCAGGTCACCCTCGTATCGCTCTTCAACAACGTGCGCGGCGACATCATCATCGACATTCGTCGCGAGGTGCGGCCCACCGGTCCGCTCATCCTTCCACGCACTCGGAGCGAACGTCCCCCAACCGCACTCACCTCGCTAGTCGCCGACATCACCCGCGAGTTTCGTATTCGCGACGCCCAACAACTCGTCTCCGGGAATCCAATTCGCGCCACGAGCAGCACGGAGGGTGCGGCGATTGCAGCCCTCATCGAGGCACCATCGCGACGCCTGCCGTTGGTGGTGGAATGCACGAGCACCAAGGGTTCCGGCACGACCACCGGCAACGACACGGCGCGAGTCTTGATCGGAATCGCCCATGTGTGTCATCTCGCAACGGCCGAGGCCGAACAGGGCTTCAACGACTACTACGGCACTCGAAAGGCAAGCTCGAGTTGGGTATTGGTCGCCTGGCCGCGTGCCGCACGGGGCATCGCAACCACCGAGTATCCACAACGTGATGACGAGCGACTCGTGGACGAACTCATTGCCGCGGCGGTTGGTTCCCTTCCGCTGCTACCCCGACCGACCGCGAGACCACAGAGCCCGCCGAAGGTGCCGATTCAGCAGGTGGTGGCGAATACCACGTCACCCGAGGTCGGCGATCTACGCCGCAAAAACCAGGAACTGGAGCAGCAACTCAACGAGATTCGGGACGAGAACGACAGCCTCATCGAGAATCTCACCACCACGGAACATCTCAGCGCCAAGATGGCCGAGGATCGCGACCGATATCGCGACCAGCTCACCGCGCTGCTCACGCTTCGCGACGACGCACGGCAATGGAACAACACCGCCCAAGTGGTGTTGATGGCCAAGCAATCATTCACGATGCTGGACTTCCACCCCGATGTGGAGTCGCGCCTCGGCAAGGCGCAGTTCCCGCCTGCCACCAATCAGCGCATCTTCGGCAGCCTTCTCGAACTGAACAACCTCGCGGCGCGACTGCGTCGGGGGGACATCGAGCCCCATCTCTTCAACACCTACTGTGCGGAGAAATTCAACTTCGCGCCGTCGGTCAGCGACAACGCCATCAACAAATTCGGTCAGGACTACACCATCGTATGGAACGGTGCACCCGTCCAGCTCGGTCCGCACATTCGGTGCAACGAGGCGCGCGTCTACTTCTATATGGACGTCAAGCAACGTCGAATCGTCGTTGGCCACGTGGGAGAGCACCTTCGCGACAAGTCGACCAACTAGCGACGTCGCGTCATCCGACGCCATGTTCGCTGCGCCACGCTCGACGTGAGGAACGGTAGTACGAGGCGGTACACCAACCCGGGTACCACCACCACGCGTCCCCTGCGCAGTGCGCGAACCGTCGCACGTACGACATCCTGCGCGTCGAGCCACATCCAATCGGGAACCTTTCCCGTGAGATGTTCGAGTCCGGCACGACGATGGAGGTCGGTTCGTACGTATCCCGGACACACCGCGACCACTCGCACCCCCTTGTCGCGAACCTCCAAGGACAAACTTCGTGCGTACGACGTGGAGTGTGCCTTTGCCGCCGCATAGGGCCCGGCCTTGCGCATGGGTGTGAACGCCGCGATGCTCGACACGATCACCACATCTCCTCGTCGATGCCGCACCATGGTGGGCACCAACGCCTCGCAGAGCCTGACCACACCGGTCGACATGAGGTACGCGAGCGCATCGAGTTGCTCGCGATCCGACGCACCGAGTGACGCTGCGTGGGTGAGCCCGGCGTTGCACACGAGAACGTCGACTTCGCCGGCTCGCGCAACGGCGGTTTCGACCCCGTCCTTATGTGAAAGGTCGGCGACTACCACCTCGCACGTGCCACCGCGCGCGCGAATGCGGTCCGCCACTGCACTGAGCATCGCACCGTCGCGAGCCACGAGCACCACTTCGCATCCTTCGTTCGCAAACCACTCGGCGAATGCCGTTCCGATTCCCGACGATGCGCCAGTGATCAACGCTCTCGTTGGTCGGGGCGAGGTTTCCACACGCCGAGCCTCGCACATCGCAGCCTCGTCCTTGCGAGACACCGTTTCAACTTTTGGCAGCATTGAGTGCGCTTAGTGTAAGCATCATGGACTCACCAGTATTCGCCCTCTCCGATCAGTACATCGAACGACTCGCCGAACTCGACCCGGGATTCGCAACCAGCCTCGGTATTCCGGGTCGTGACCATCTGATGACCGACTTCAGCCCCGCCGGACACGAGGCACAGGAAACCCTCAATCGCCAAACCCTCGCCGCACTTTCCTCTTTGGATCAATCGAGTGACGTCGACCGACTCGCCGCAGGTGTGCTACGCAACTCACTCGAGATGGCCGAGCGTGAGTTCGCAGCCGGTGAACATCTCCGTGCAATCCGTGTGTTGGCCGGCCAGGTCGACTACGCCCGCGCGGTGTTCGACTTGATGCCCACCGACAACGCCGAGCAGTGGGGTGTAATCGCCGAGCGAATGTCAAACGTGCCGCAGGCGTTCGCTGGTATGCGGGAGTCTTGGCGACTAGGTATCCAGCGCAACATCGTGGCGCCACGTCGTCAAGTGCTCGCCGTTGCCGAGATGCTCGATGGTTGGGCAGGTACCGAATCTGCAGCAGGGTTCTTCTCGTCGTTGGCCGAGCAGGCAACAACGATTCCGGGTGCTCCGATGAACGCCTTGCGTGAGGCAGCCGTTCGGGCCTCCGAAGCTCTCGCCTCCACCGCTGAGTTCCTGCGCAACGAATACGCCCCGGTTGCAGATCCTCGCAACGGCGTCGGCGAAGAACGCCACGCACTTGCCCGCCAGCGATACATGGGTATGCACGTGGATGCAGACGACGCCTACGCCTGGGGTCTGGAAGAGGTTCGACGGCTCGATGATGAACTGCGGAAGTGTGCCGGTCGAATCAAGCCAGGGGCGACGCTCGACGAGGTTCGAAACCACCTCGATACCTCGTCCGAACACTCCATCGAGGGTGAGGAGAACCTGCGCAAGTGGTTGCAGGACCTCATGGATCAGGCAATGGAATTTCTCGTTTCCAACGGACACTTTGCGATACCAGAGTCGATCCGTACCATCGAAGCCAAGATCTCACCTCCGGGTGGTGCCGCGGCGCAGTACTACATGCCCCCGAGCGAGGATCTCAAGCGACCCGGAAGCACCTGGTACCCGGCGAACGGGCGAAGCCGATTCCCCTTGTGGAGCGAGCCGACGACGGCGTATCACGAAGGCGTCCCCGGACACCACCTACAAATCGGCATGGCCGTGGTGAATCGCGAGAAACTTTCACGTTTTCAGCGCAACGAATTCGTCAGTGGTCATGGCGAAGGATGGGCTCTTTATGCCGAGCGACTGATGGATGAATTCGGTTTTCTCGAGCGACCCGAGTATCGCCTCGGCTACTTGTACGCACAGGCCTTCCGTGCAGCTCGCGTCGTGGTCGACATCGGCATGCACTGTGAAAAGGTCATTCCAAAGGACTGGTCGTGGCACCCCGGCGAGTCGTGGACCCCGGAACTCGCATTCGAATTCCTGTCGGCTCGCTCCTCGAGCGACGAGGCGTTCAATCGCTCCGAGATCGACCGCTACCTTGGCTGGCCCGCACAGGCGATCTCCTACAAATTGGGTGAACGGGTGTGGCTGCAACTCCGCGACGAAGCGAAGGCCCGACACGGAGCGGCGTTCGATCTTCGCGCATGGCACACCTATGCGTTGGACTTGGGAAATCTCGGATTGGACCTCTTCAAACGGGAGATGGCCCGCTTCTAACCCCGGCGAAATTCCGCATCGAGGGAGAGTTCGCACCAAGACGACTAGCGCGTCACGATGACGGGTGTACCGCGCTTCGCCCAACGGTAGAGGAACTTCACATCCGCCGTGGACATCCGCACACAGCCGGACCCGGCAAACGAACCGAGTTGGGCCTCGGTCTGCATCGCTTTTCCGTTCTTGCGTGGAATCTCATGGAATCCGATGTTGCCACCCTCCGGCCCAAGTGCGAAACGCGTCATCCATCGAAAGTTGACTCCCTCAAAGTCGAGACTGAACGACCAGAGTGACTGACTCGTCACCGCGTAGCTTCCCGGTGAAGGCACTCCACGACGTCCCGACACCGGCATCGAACGCACCACGCGTTCGTTCTTGTCGATGAGCCACACCCACTGCAGCGAGTTGCTGTACACCACTCGACGACCTGCTCCGGTGTTGCGCGGAAGTCGGGGCGCAAATCGTCGAGTCTCGGTGATGTTCGGCGCAATCGACGGCAACGGCGAACTGTCGCGACCACCGACGCCGGGTGCAACGAGGGGGGATGCGTCCGTCCCCGAGTCTTGTGCGGCACGAACGAGCGACGTACTCAATGGAGACATCGCCAATGCGGCGATGACGGCGCAGACCATCGCGGGTCGTTTCGCACCGGCGCAGCAGAACCTTCGCATCACTCGTCGGCTCCGTCTGTGGAGCCGTCGACGACCTCATAGCGATGACCCACCGAACTGAGGATTCCCTGGATGACGGCCGCTGCGGGAAGGCCGAGAATCGCGCCCGTCGGGCCGAGTACGGCACCCCCGATGATCGCCGATGCAAATGCCACACCGGCGTGCAACTCCATGGTTTGGGCGGTGATCTTCGGCGCAATGAGGAAGTTCTCGATCTGTTGGTAGACCACGATGAACGCAAGGACGAAGAGGCCCTTGATCGGAGCATCGATGACGGTGAGGAGCAAAGGCAGTGCTCCCGCCACGTAGATACCGATGACGGGAAGGAACTGGGAGATGACTCCCACCCACAACGCAAGTGCGATTGGAGCGGGTGTACCAATTGCCTCGAAGGCGACGTAGTGCAGAAGCGACGACACCACGGCAAGGATCGCGCGGGACGAGAGATAACCACCGGTTTTTTGCACCGCGAGCTCCCACACATTGAGCACCACTCGCTGACGCTGGGGACGAAGCCAACTGCAGATGGTGCGGCGCAGGCGCGGACCATCGGCTGCGAGATAGAAGGTGAACAACAGGATGGAGAACACCTGGAACAACGTGCTGAAGGCCGATACGCCGAGCTGTACTGCGCGATCCGCCTGCGAGTTCAGGAACTCACGCACGGGGCCGTTCGGGTCATCGATGGACTCGATGATCTCTGCTGCATCGAGGTTCGCACCGAAGTTGTCGTTGAGGAACTCCACGACATCCGAGACGTATTGATCACGGTTCTCCGAGAGTTCGTTGGCCTGATCGGCGACCAGCGTCCCCATTACTGCAACGAACCCGACCGCCACGGCTGCAACCGCGAACAGGATCAGCCCGGTGGCACTGCCGCGCCTCATCCCCCGACGAGCGAGGCGGTTCGTACCAGGCTCGATGGCCAGAGCAAGAAACAGCGAGATGACCAACAACAAAAAGAAGCCGAACAGTCGGTCCCACAGTTCCTGAACGAGGACCGTGCCCAGGAAACCCAACCACAGCAACAAAATTGCGCGCGGAACCCAGCGTGGCATGGCTCCGTTGGTCGACGGTGTTTCTGTCACATCTTCAGGGTACCGATGTGCATCGTGAGGGTTGTTGCATCTCGTGCTGGCACGATGATGTCATGAAGTTCGACCGCTCGTCGCTCGACGATGCACTCGAGACGGTGCGTGATTCGTTGGGTAGCGCACTACGTACGCGTGTCGCAGGACCGGACGGTGAGCGTCGAATGATGCAATTGATGGATCCGAGCGCACCGCGTTGGTTTGCCGACGATCGCCCGATTCGTCGGGTGCACGCCGATGCAGCAATGTTCATCGGAGGCTTGCGTGCCCTTCTGGTGCAATCCCTCCATCCACTCGCCATGGCAGGTGTCGCACAACACTCCGATTACCGGACTGACCCATGGGGTCGACTTCAGCGCACCGCCGACTTCCTCGCTGCGACGTCGTTCGGTCCCGCCGAGGAAGCGCAACGGGCGATCGACGTGGTCAATCGCGTTCATGAGCGGGTGGTGGGAACGGCCAGTGATGGACGCACGTATTCCGCCCGAGACCCGCACTTGCTCCGTTGGGTGCACATCATCGAGATCGACAGTTTCCTCTCCACCCACCAGCGATTCGGGGAATTTCCACTCGACTCCGCTGGCTGCGATGACTACGTGAAGGACACCGCGGTGATCGCACGCAAGCTCGGTGTGCCGGCTCCCCCCGAATCGGTTCGGTCGCTTCGGGATCAGATCTCGTCGTATCGCGGCGAAATCCGTGGAACCAAGGAATCACGCGACGCCATGCGTTATCTGCTGTTCGAGCCACCGCTCCCGCCCGTTGCGCGGGCGGCCTACTCGCTGCTCGTTGCGGCAACCCTTGCGAGTCTGCCCCGTTGGTCGAGACCGCACCTGGGCCTGCCGTACCTACCGATCACCGAACGACTCGCGTTGCAACCGCTCGGTGACGTGATCACTCGAGCGGTGCGGTGGGCAATGCCTCCACGACCGACGCCGTAACCACTGCAGTGCGTGGTCGTTCGTAACTCGCTTCGACCGGCGGTTCAGGATTCGCGGGCCCAGCCGACGAAGGCGTCATAGATCCCCTGCTGTGCGGGATCATCCGCGGCGGTGTCCTCGGGGTGCCATTGCACACCAACGATTCGATGCCGTTCGTGTTCGATCGCCTCCAGGAGCCCGTCCTCTGCATGTCCAACCGCACGAAAACCGGGGGCGAGCACGCCGATTCCTTGATGATGGAACGATGCGCCCCGCAGCAGCCGGCTACCGGTTGCTCGTGCCAACCACGAGTCGCCCAGCAGGTTGACGTCATGAACCACGTATTCCGCACCGACGGGAAACTCCCCTGGAGCGTGGGCAATCGCCGGACTCGTGGTCGATGTCTCGGGCAAGTGTTGCACGAGCGTGCCGCCCAATTCGACGTTGGCCAACTGCATTCCCCGACACACCGCCAGCACCGGCAACTCGTTGACGATTGCACCATGAAGGAGCGCTGCTTCGAAATCGTCTTGTTGCGGCGACACTCCATACACGTGGGTGGAAGCGGTCTGTCCGTAACGTGCCGGGTCGACGTCGGGTCCACCCATCAAAACGAGCGCATCGAAACGTCGCATGAGCTCTTCCGCTCCGTTGCCACGAAACGTTTGCGGCGCAACCACCACTGGCTCGCTCCCGGCCCGTAGCAGCGAATGGAGGTACCGCTTTCCGGCGAAGGCAACTTCGTCGCGTGATACCTTGCTCGGCGCTCCGGTCCGTCCTGCGACTGCGATGATTGGCGTCACGCGCTTCACGCTATGCGGCGTTCCGCCGGCGTAGAACGACCGTCGACGTCACCTCCGTGAGCCAAGACGTTTGCCGAGCGCCGTCGCGAAATTTCCACGTCGACCAACAACAACACGCTCGAGGGAGAGCCACGGTGCCATGTCACGCAGGTTTGCACCGACGCGACCCGCCACCCGCTTTGCGTCAACACCGGGCTCGAGGTGCGCTGCCTCCACTCGCAGCGTTGCCGTCGCCCGATCCGCCTTCAAGTCGAGTCGTCCAACCAACGTGTCGCCGCACAACACGGGTAACACGTAGTACCCGAACTTGCGCTTCGGCTTGGGGGTATAGATCTCGATTCGGTAGTGGAAGTCGAAGAGTCGCTCGGTTCGTTCACGATTCCACACCAAGGAGTCGAACGGTGAGAGCAGTGCGCACACGGAGACGTTCTCGGCCTCTCGGAGGTTCCGTGGAACGTACGCTGGCTCATCCCAACCCTCCACCTGCACCACACGAAGTTGACGGTCTTCGACCAGCGACGCCAGTGCCGACCGCGCTTCGCGTGGTTTTTGACGGTGGTAGTCGGCGAGGTCGGTGAAGGTGGCCACGCCCAGATGTTTGGCGGCGCGTAGGAGGAGTTCCCGTCGCGCATCGAACTCCCGCGGAGTTGGAATGTCGAGAATTCGGGATGGAATCACGTTCTCGGTGAGGTCGTACACCCGGGCGAAGTCGCGATCGCGACTTCGTGTCGTGACGCGACCTGCGTAGAACAGGTACTCGAGCGCGCGCTTTGCATCGTCCCAGTCCCACCAGGTGCCCTTCTTGCCGACTCGTACGGACACATCCGATGCCTTCAGCGGTCCGCCGTCCCGCACCTTCCGATACAGACGTTCCGTCAGCGCCTTGTGCTGGGAGTAGAAGTTGCCGAGCCATGGATGCGGCCGGGCCATCTTCCAACGCATGAACGGATGCAGTTCGACCGGAACCAACGACGCTTCGTGCACCCAATACTCGAACATCGAGCCACGATCCACCGCCGCAGGAACGATTGCTCGATCATGTGCACCAAGTCGTGCAAAGAGCGGCAATTCCTGGCTGCGCACCAGTACGTTCACCGAATCGATCTGCAACACGCCGACGTGTGCGAGCACCGAACGAAGTCGACTGTGATCGCTACCGCGATGCAACTTCCCGAAGCCCTGCGCGGTCAAGGCGATCCGACGTGCCTCCCGTCGGGACATCTCACCATCGCTGGTGAACGCCATCGACTACTCCGCGACGGTGATGGTTACCGAGTTGATCACGACATCGGTCTTGGGTCGATCGCCCGAGCCTGTGGGAACGTTTTGCATGGTCTCGACGACGTCGAGTCCCTTAATCACCTGGCCGAACAACGAATATTGCGGTGGAAGACGACATCCGTCCGGTCCGCTGATGATGAAGAATTGTGACCCGTTGGTGTTCGGACCGGCATTCGCCATGGCCAGAGAGCCCACCTTGTATTGGTTGGGTTTGGGCAACTCATCGCCGAACCGGTAGCCCGGACCACCACGACCCGAACCCTCGGGGTCGCCGCCCTGACACACGAAATTCTTGATGATTCGGTGGAAGATCACGTCGTCGTAGTAGTGGTGCAAGGCAAGGAACACGAAGTTGTTCACGGTGAGTGGTGCGGCCACGGGATCCAGTGCGATGACGATTTCCCCCAGCGTGGTGCTCATCGTGGCGGTGTATCTCTTGCTCTGGTCGATTCCCATCTCGGGCGGTTCGGCAAACCGCTGTTGTTTTTGTGCGGATCCATCGAATGGCGGGAACTGTGTAGGCATGACGAGTCACGCTAGCGGTGACCCCACCATCTACGCTTGGCGGGGATGAGCAACGTGGAGAATTCCGGAGAGCAGGGCGAACTCGTCGATCTCGATCAGATCGAGGCGCAACTCGCCGAAGTGGAACTCATGCTCGAGCGTCTCGACGCACCCAACACTCGTTGAGGTGATCGTTCACCACACCGACCGACTGCAGGAACGCGTACATGGTGGTGGGTCCGACGAACGTCCAACCACGACGTTTGAGGTCCTTCGATAGTTGCACCGACGCGACACTCTGCGACGGAACGTCCGACATCGAGCGTGGGACGTCGTCACTTGGTTCCGTTTCATAGCGCCACACGAATGCATCGAGTGACCCGACTTCCGAGACGAGTTCTTCGCAACGTCGCGCATTGTTGATTGTTGAGACGATTTTCCCCCGATGTCGAATGATCCCGACGTCGTCGACGAGTCGGGCAACGTCGCGATCGGAAAATCGTGCCACCCGCTGAATGTCGAAGCCGGCGAACGCACGGCGGAAGTTTTCGCGTTTCCGCAGGATCGTGAGCCAACTCAAACCCGACTGAAAGCCCTCTAGGCAGATTTTTTCGAACAGTCGCGTGTCGTCGTGCACCGGGCGTCCCCATTCACGATCGTGGTATTCGACATACAGCGAATCGTCACCGCACCACCAACAGCGCAATCGACCGTCGCCGTGGGTTCGTAAGCCCTCGCTCACACGAGGTGGGTTTAGCGGTCGCGAAGCTTGGCGAGGAGCCGAAGAATCTCGAGATACAGCCACACGAGGGTGACGAGCAATCCGAGTGCGGCGAACCACTCCATGCGCCGTGGGAGACCCATCGATTCGCCACGTTCGATGAAATCGAAATCGAGCGCCAGATTGAACGCGGCCAGACCGGCAACGAACAGGCTGAAGAGGATGCCCACGCCGCTACTGCTGGAAAGGAAGGAAACGTTCGCACCGAAGAGACTGAACACGAACGAGGCCAGGTAGAACACCGCAACGCCGATGGTTGCCCCGATGACGATTCGACGGAACTTGTCGGTGACGCGCAAGATTCTGGTTCGGTACAGGAACAACATGACCCCGAAGACGGCCAGGGTGGTCCCCACCGCCTGCAGGACGATGCCCGAATAGGTGGCATCGAACATCTTGGAGAGCGCTCCCACGAACAGCCCTTGGCCGACTGCATACACGGGACCGAGGATGTGGGACGTCATTGGCTTGAATACGGTGACCATCACCGCGATGAAGCCGACGATTGCGCCGATGAAGGCCATCGGCGGGAAACTCAACACGCCGGGCTCCGGCTCGGCGACCGCAATCCAACCAACGGCGGCCGACACCAAGAGCAGCGCGAACAACACCATGCTGGCACTTGCGGTCCCACCAACGGTCATGAAGCCACCGTGGTACGCGCTGACCGGGCCGTCGGAAACGGGCGGCGCCCAGGTAGTGGACTGGCCTTGAGCCGAGCCCCAACCGGGTTCACCGGCATGGCGCGCACGGAGTTTGTCGAACGTCGATTCGTTGAGGACGGGGTTAGACATGTTCCTCATAGTAAGGAATCCCTCTACGAAATGCACTCCCCAACCTCAACAACTTCGTCACGCTGAAATTCCCAAATTTCAAGGTTGTGGATTTGGAGGCTGTCGGTATCGTTGAGCGCGTTCGCGCCCCCACCAGGGCGCGATTGTCATATTCGGTTCTAGTTTCCGTGGGGGCAGTCAATGGCCAAAGATCGCATCGATCGAGACGAAGAAGACCTCGTACGTCTCTATCTCACCGATATCGGCCAGTACGTACTCCTCACCAAGGATGACGAGGTTCGCCTCGCCAAAGAAATCGAAGAAGGAAAGGCTGCAGAAAAACAACTCGAGAACGCCTCACGCTTGAGTGCGACACGAAAGCGTGAACTGCGCAAAGTGGCGCGCCTCGGCACACGCGCCGAGCGGCAATTCGTGCAGTCCAACCTTCGTCTCGTGGTGTCGATTGCAAAGAAGTACCAGGCTTCCGGACTTCCCCTGCTTGACCTCATTCAAGAGGGCAACCTGGGCCTTATGCATGCAGTGGAAAAGTTCGATTGGCGCAAGGGTTTCAAGTTTTCCACCTATGCGACATGGTGGATTCGTCAAGCAATTACCCGAGGCATTGCCAATACGGGTCGCACGATTCGTCTCCCTGTCCACGCTGGCGACACCCTTGCCCGCCTGCAAAAGGCGCGCTCACGTCTCGAGCTCAAGTTCGGTCGTCCGGCAACGTTGGCAGAGCTGGCCGCCGAAGTGGAGATGCCCGAAGACAAAGTCACCGAAGCGTTGCGCTTCGCCAACGAACCACTCTCACTCAGCGAACCACTTCGTGAAGATGGCGATGCCGAACTCGGCGACGTCGTAGAAGACCGTTCGGTGGAGTCTCCCTTCGAGGTTGCGGCAACCGCGATGCTCCCCGAGGAAATCAACCGACTACTCGCACCGCTCGATCCACGTGAGCGTGAGATTCTCGCGTTGCGCTTCGGACTCGACAGAGGCGAGCCACGAACCCTCGAGGAAGTCGGTGAAGCGTTCAATCTGACTCGCGAGCGCATCCGTCAGATTGAGGCTCGTGCGATGAGCAAACTGCGTCATCCGTCGAGCGACACTGGCGCTCGCGACCTTCTCTCGGTGTAGTTCCGGTTGCACCGTGCTGTGCGCGGTCGGGGATCTGATCGAGGACGTCGTCGTGCAACTGCGCGGCGACCTGCAACGGGACACCGACACTCCCGCGACGATCGTTCGACGGCGGGGTGGAAGTGCAGCGAACGTTGCCTACTTTGCCGCCAAACTCACCGGACGATCACGATTCGTCGGTTGCATCGGCGTGGACCCGCTCGGTGATTCGCTGGCCGACCAATTGACGCGACACGGAGTTGAGGTGTGTGGCGAACGACGTGGGAGAACCGGAAGCATCGTCGTGGTTGCAACCACCGACGGCGTTCGAACCATGCTGACCGATCGCGGAAGTGCGACGGAACTTGCCTCGATCGATCCACGATGGCTGAACGACGTGACCACCCTCCACCTCCCGCTGTACTCGTTTTCCCACGAACCAATCTCCTCGGCAGTTCATGCGATGGTTTGTGAGGCACGCGTTCGCGACATTGAGGTGTCCGTCGACTTGTCGTCCGTTGCACTCATCAACGAACTTGGGGCCGACTTCGTTCGACGGCTCCTTGCAACAATCGTCCCGGACGTTCTCTTTTGCACCCGCGCCGAGGCGGACGCAGTCGGAGTCGGTCCGAGTTCTCGCCATGGCGCGCGACTCGTGGTGGTGAAGGATGGCGCGGATCCGGTGGTGGTCTTCGGCGACTCGGTGGCCGAAACCTCGTACCACGTACCTGTCGTCTCGGGTGTCGTGGATGGTACGGGTGCCGGGGACGCGTTTGCGGCCGCATTCCTTGCCTCGACTCCAAGCGAGGAATACGAGGCCGACAACGTCGCCTCACGCGTCGCTTCCGGCCAGTCCCTGGCGGGACGAGTGGTGACCCTCCCGGGTGCCACGCTGGAGGGGTCATGAACGATCTTCAGATTTCTCCCGAGGTCGACGAAGCACTGCATCGGCACCGTGCCGTCGTGGCGCTCGAGTCGACCATTTTTTCCCATCTTGGTTTGCCCTCACCCGCCAATGCCGAGGCACTCGAGCGCTGCATCCAGGTGATCCGAGCAAAGGGAGCAGTGCCGGCGATAACGGCGGTGCTCGACGGGATTGCGCGAGTGGGCATCACCGAATCGGAGCACGGACGAATCCTTGGTTCGGCACGAAAGGTGGCCGAACGAGACCTACCGGTTGCAATCGGTGAGCGATGGAACTTCGGTGCCACCACCGTCTCGGCGTCACTCTCGCTTGCCGCACGAGTTGGTATTCGCGTGTTCGCGACCGGTGGAATCGGTGGTGTTCATCGCGGTGCAGAACTCCACGGCGACGTCAGCGCCGACCTTCCCGCACTCGCTCGTCATTCGGTGGTTACCGTTTCTGCCGGGGCAAAGTCGTTTCTGGACCTACCACGCACGTTGGAAATGCTGGAGACACTCGGCGTTCCCGTGATCGGGTACGAATGCAGCGACTTTCCGGCGTTCACCGTTCGATCGAGTGGACTCCGACTCACTCACAGAATCGACGATGTTGCGACACTCGCGCACGTGGCGCGAGCACAACTTGAGCACGGTGGCGGCATGCTGGTGTGCACCCCGGTACCGACGGCCGACGCCCTCGACGCAGACCTGATGAATGCGGCAATAGAACGTGCGTTGCAGAGTGCGGCACAGCAGGGCATTACGGGACCGGGCGTCACACCCGTTGTGCTCGCCGCGATTGCCGCCGATACGAGTGGTGAAGCGGTGCGGGCCAACTTGGCCCTGGCCGAGAACAATGCCAGACTCGCGGCTGCCCTGGCGGTTTCGATGACGCAGCACTCGTAAATTCCTTTCCTTTTTCCGGTGTTGCCGGCACACACC
>JAFMFM010000063.1 GCA_017856115.1 Actinomycetota bacterium
TGCCGATCACCAACAAGGACGACATCTGGTCGTTCGATGAGATGGATGCCATCGACGTGTGGATTCCCGACGCACCGCACGCCAACGAAATCGTGGTCAGCGTCGCTTTGGCGGTCGGTGGCCGACCATTCGCCCGAACCAGGAAGCCGTCGTGAGCAAAACCACGTGGAGGCACCCATGAACTTCAAGGCGATGATCCTGCTCACGCGTCGAGCCGACATGACGCATCAGCAATATGAGCACTGGTGGCTTACCGTGCACGTACCGCTCGCCAAGCAGTTGCCAGGGCTTCGTGGTGCGACCTTCAACGTGGTGCAGAACCCTGGCGCGGGCGAGCCCGATGGCATCACCGAGTTGTGGTTCGATTCCCGCGAAGCCTTCGATGCCGCATATGCGAGCGAGATCGGCAAGCAAGTGGTTGCCGACTCCATGGCGAACGTTGCGAGTCGTGTTCGAATGTTCGTCGACGAACACCGCGTCGTTGGGTAGCTGCGTTCCGCGGCAGCACGGAACCCTTCCGCGGCGCCTACGCCTCGACGCTCGTCAAGTCGGGCCCAGCCACGATGTTGCCGCTGAAATGCGCGGCTGCTTGGGCAATCCATTCGGCTTCCTGACCTGGTTGCATGGCCGGTACGTAGTGCGTGAGCATCAACGTCTTTACGTTGCAGCGTGCCGCCGTACGTCCGGCGTCCTCCACGGAGGAGTGGTAGTTGAGAATGTCGTTCAATCGGGGGGCTTGCGCTGGCAACAACTGCTTCATGGCGTCGACCATGTCTGGTCGCAGCACCGTTTGTACGTAGATGTCGGCGTCCCTGCACAGTGCATCGAGCTCGTCACACGGCACGGTGTCACCGGCCAGCGTCGCCACTTTTCCTTCGGCTTCGAAGCGGAATCCCACCGTGGGCGCGACTGGTCGGTGATCGGTGCGACCCACCACCACTCGAACGTCACCAATCGTGAACGTGTCGCCGGGTGACACTTCGGTCACCATGATTTGCATGCCAGGACCCGAGCGCAAATCGGCGTGGTGATCGCAGCGGTACTGCTCGTCGAGTGCGAGCATCTGCAGCAAGCCGTCGACAACCTGTTGAGTTCCCACCGGCCCGTAGATGTGCGTGACGATTGGTTGTGGCGACATGATCCAACGTGAGGTGACGAGGTCGTTCAGGTCGCTGATGTGATCACTATGAAGATGTGTGAGAAGAATTGCCGAAAGAAAGGGCGGGAACACCCCGGCACCAGTGAGGCGCATTACGCAACCGCGCCCGCAGTCCACCAGGATGTGCTGGCCCGAGGCTTGTACGAGGGTGGACGGACCCGCGCGATTCGCGTCAGGTATCGGGCTTCCGGTGCCAAGCAACGTGACTTTCATGTACTCGACGGTAGATGCCGACGGTTCATGAGTCATCATTGGGCAGGTTCACTTACGTAACATTGCACTTGCGTGATGTGGATTCTGGTTGGTGTCGCATGATGTCACCCCTGGTTGGTGTCACATGACGCACCGCCCGGTTCGTCTTGTTGAGCACGAGTTTTTCGTGCGTGGGGTTCGTGAGCCCGTTCGTCGAATTCGAGTCGGTGATCGTTGGGTGGATGTATGGATTCCTTGCGGTACTCCGAGCGGTGTCATCCTTGCCCACGACGGGCAGAACGTCTTCGACGATCGTTCTGCGACCCACCACCAAACATGGCAAGCCGCACGAGCCGCGATGACTGCAGCTCAACGTGTGGGAGTCGCACCGCCCGCCGTGGTGGGGGTGTGGAACGGCAGTACGGCACTGCGGCCATACCAACGTGGTTTTGAGCTGGCCCCACAGAAAGTGCTGACCAAGGATGTCGTCGTTGATCCGCGAGTCGCTGACTGGTTCGATATCTCTCGTCTTGAGGGCGATAGATATCTCAGCGAAGTGTGTGACACCATCTTGCCGCGGGTGATGTCGATGGTTGGTGTCCAGGTTCCCGTTGCAATGATGGGTGCGAGCATGGGTGGCCTCGCCACCATCTATGCACTTGGGGAACGCCCCGATCTATTTCAGTGTGGTTTGGCGTTCTCCGTGCACTGGCCACTCGCGGGTGACTCACTCGTCGATGGGTTGATTAATCACCTTCCGGTTCCTGGTCGAGTGCGGCTGTGGATGCAGAACGGCACGGGCGGCCTCGATACCTCGTATGCCCCGTTTCAACGCCGAGCCGACAGTCGACTGGTATCGCGCGGCTATCGCCTCGATCGCGATTTCAGTTCGCGAGTACTGCGCCGAAGCGGTCACAACGAAAAATCGTGGGCGAAGCGCCTACCCGACGCCATCGCCTGGTGGCTCGGCGGCATGTAATTGCCGCGTCGTCGTTTAACTGACGCCGAGATGTTTGGCGAAGAAGTCGAGGATGATCTCGGCCCGTTGCACGCGATGCACCGGTGAACCACTGCGAGAGAGTTCGTGTGTTTCACCCGGGAATCGGTAGAACGTTACGTCCTTGCCCAGCAGTCGCATGGCAACGAACAGTTCCTCGGCCTGGCTGATGGGGCAGCGCAAGTCATCCTCGCTGTGGATGATGAGGAACGGCACGTTGATGTTTCGCACGTGGCGAACCGGTGACATTCGCTTGTATTCCTCCTCGTCTTCCAGATGGTTCGGGCCATGTTCGACACGAAACACCGTGCCGATATCACTCGACCACTCCTCGGACAACATGTTGTTGACCGCACGCTCCGAACAGATCGCCTTGAATCGTTCACCGTGGCAGCCGGCGAGCATCGTGGCCATGTAGCCGCCGTAGCTTCCGCCGAGCATGCCAACTCGGTTTGCATCGCAGAACGAGTACTTCTGCAACGCGCCGTCGAGAACCGCAAGTACGTCCTTGACATCGGCGTCACCCCAGCCGGTGCCGGGAGCAACGGGATGCTTGCGCCCGAGAATCGCCTGCCCCCACGCCTGCTCACGACCGCTGGAACCACGCGGGTTGCTCATGAGCACCACGAAGCCGGCAGCTGCCTGCATCTGTGCTTCGTCAAAGAACGTCTCTCCGTATTGGGTGTGTGGCCCGCCGTGCACGTTGAGGAGCACCGGATACTTCTTGTTTGCATCGAAGTTCTTTGGTTTCATGATCCAAGCGTCGATTTCAGCGGGACCGCCGGTGTAGGTGGAACCGCACGGAACGGTGAAGTGTTGCCACGTTTGCGGAACAATGCTGCTCAGTGCGTTTGCGCCGAGGTCGCTCAGCTGGCGTTCCACACCGTCGACGATTGCGAACACCTCCGTCAATTGGTCGACGGCACTTGCGACGAAGCCGATAGTTGAACCGGCGGCATGCACACCCTTGGTGATGCGCCGACCCGTTGCAACCCACTCAGGCGACTTCTTTCCCGTTGGGTCGATGCGCACGGGGTGAGCCGTGCCGCGGTCCTCCGCGTAGGCAAGCAACGAGCCATCGGTCATCCAGATTGGCGGGATACTGCCGCCGGTGGTCTGAAACGTGCGATCGAGTGCGCGGGATACCCACTGACGCCTCTTGGTGGCAATTTCAAGCACACCCACATGAACGTTCTGCGGAGAGGTGAGCGGGTCGTCGTGGCCGAGGAATGCCACGTATTTTCCGTCGGGTGACACCGATGCCTGAAAGTACACGCCCTTGCGATCGGTCAAGGTGGTGATTTCACCGTTGAGGTTGATGATGTGCAAGTCGGTTGCGAGATCAAAGTCCCATCCCTCATGCAGGGCTGCATTGGTGACCACGCCGCTTGAGTCGGGCAACCATGAGGGTGACGAGTGCTCGTGTGAACCTGGCGTCAGATTTCGCGGTGCAACCGTGCCATCGCTGGGAACCACGTACACATGTTCCGGACGGTCGAACACGAAGTCCTCGCCATTTAGGCGCGTGTAGAACGTTTCGATTTTCCGTGGCGACATCCACGATGCACCGTCCTTGGTGTAGCGCTCATCCTGGGTGCGAGATGTGAAGGCAATCCATCTTCCACACGGTGACCACTTTGGCGAACCGATGCCATCGGGCATCGTGGCGATGGTTCGAATCTCTCCGCTTGTGCCCATCGGGATGATGCAGAGTGTGGTTTCGCCCTTCTTCTCGCTTCGACCACTGGTGAATGCCAACCATGTGCCATCGGGTGACCAACTTGGATTTCCATCACGCTTTTCTCCCGCCGTAAGTGGTCGTGGGGGAGTGGACCGATCGCTGGCGGCAACCCACACCTGCGAACGGTACGTATTTGCCTTCTGATCGACTCGAGTTACGACGTATGCGACGTACTTTCCATCGGGAGACACCGTGGGAGACGACGCCCCAATCTGTCGGGAGATGATGTTTTCGGCGAGTTGGGCATGCTTGCTGGATGGTGCGTCGGTGCTCATCGCCCCGACGCTAGTTCGTT
>JAFMFM010000064.1 GCA_017856115.1 Actinomycetota bacterium
AGCGTCAAACCGGACACGAATTGTTTGCGCAGCACAAAGAACACGATAAGGGTGGGCAACGCGGCAATGATTGCTCCCGCGGCCAGCAGGTTGTAGTCGGTGACGAATTCACCTTGAAGTCGACCCAGCGCCGAGGTGATCGGCCGTTTGTTGTCGGTGGACATCAACACCAGTGCCCAGAAGAAATCGTTGTAGATCCACGTGGTCATCAACACGGCAAGCGATGCCAAGGGTGGCCTCAAGAGCGGCAGCATCACGTTCCAGTAGTGACGCAACACGGAGGCGCCGTCCACCAGCGCCGATTCGGAGATCTCCTTGGGAATCGTCTTCATGTAGCTCGACAGCACAAAGGTGGCGAATCCCATTTGGAACGCCACATGGATGAGCACCACACCCCAAGGGGAGTCGTAGAGGAATCTCCGATCACCCACCAGGTCACCGATGTTGAGGTACAGCTTGAACACCGGAATGAACACCAACTGCGCGGGAAGGAGGTTTCCTGCGGTGAACAACAACAACATTCCCACGTTGAACTTGAAGGAGTACCGGGAAACGACGAAGGCGATCAGGCTTCCAAACGTGAGGGTGAGGAAGACGGCCGGAATGGTGATGATGAACGAATTCCACAGGTACGTCGGAAGCTGCATTCGAGAGATTGCGTCGGTGTAGTTGAAGATTCCAAATTCCTCCGGCATGGAGAACGTGCCGCGCGCACGAATCTCCTTGTACGGACGAAACGAACTCCACAGCGTCCAGAGAATCGGAAACACCCAGAGGACCGCGAAGACGCCGATGAATATGGAGATCGCGCGGTCCTTCACCACTTGAGAGTCACGCATCGACATCACGACACGTCCTCGCGGAATTGCTGTCGCAGATAGGCGATGATCGGTCCGATCGAGAGAACGAAGAGAATCACCGCGTATGCGGCACCCTTCATCGAGGCACCTTCACCGGCGATGTTCTGGAACACCAGAATGCCGAGAATCGGCAGCCCGGCACTCGTTCCATAGATCACGTACACCATGTCGAATGCCCGGAGCGACTCGATGATGGTGATCACGATCACGATGATGTTCACCGGACGCATGGCGGGAAGAATCACCTTTCGGAACGTCGCCCACTCGGTGGCACCGTCGATGGACGCGGCCTCGCGAAGAGTCGGATCGACGGCCTTCAACCCTGCCAAGTACAGCAACATGATGTATCCGATGTGACGCCACGACGCCATCACCATGATCACGTAGATGTTGATGTTGTAATTGCCGAAGAAGGAAATCGCATCGTCGATGTCCCGACCGAGTGCTCCATTCACGAAGCCGTCGGGACGCAACATGAAGTTCCAGATGATTCCGGTCACCGCCAACGACAGCACCACCGGTAGGTAGTACGCCGACTGGTACACCTTGTGTCCACGGATTTGCCGATCGATTTGGTACGCAAGAAGTACGCCTGCCGGGGTGGCGATGAATCCAAACCAGACAAGCCAGATGATGTTGTTCCGCAACGCGTCATAGAAAACCGGAGTCTTGGTAACGATGTTGTCGTAATTGGCAAGTCCAGCCCACGTAATGTCGCCGAAGTTGATGCCGGTCCAGTAGGTGAACGACAAGAGGATCGTGAGGACGGCCGGTATCCACACCAACACCAGGTGGAGGAACGTGGGCACCCCGACGAAGATTCCGAGCGTGACTCGATCCCCCCGGGAAAAAGCACGCCGGCGACGGGACCCTTGTGGTCTCGTCGCCGGCGAACTCATGATCCGATCAACTGCAGTTGCGTAGTGCTACCGAGTTGGTTCTGCGAACCTCAGAGCGGCGGGAGCGCATCCCACTGCGCTTGCAAGCTCTCGAGGATCTTGTTGACGTCCTTCGGATTCTTGAACCAGTTCTGCAATTCAGGACCTACAACCGGACCTGCGAAGTCCGGACGAGTGTCACGGTCGAGGAACTGCGTGATGTACTTGGCCTCGGCCATCACTGCCAACTGCTGGGTCTGGAACGCGTCGTAGCTCGACGTGTCTTGCCCCTTGTTGGCCGACGTCATCGGCACGCCGGTGTCGAGCATCGCTTGGACGCCCTCCATGTCACCTGCGAACTTGAGGAAGTCCTTGCCGCCGTCGTTGTTCGAACCGTTCTTGGCGACGCAGTATCCATCGATCGGAGCATCGATGGTGTCGCGGCCATTTGCCGGGTCAATTTCGGGGAACGGAATGATCCAGAGGTCTTCGTAGTCGGCATCCGACTGTTCCTTGAAGTTTCCGCCGAACCATGAACCCATGAGCATCGCTCCGGCTTTGCGCTGCAGCAACAACTGCATTGCTCCGTCCCACTCGAGGTCGAGCACGTTGTCGTTCATGTACGGGATCAACTGCTCCCAGTATTCGAACACCTTGGCCGTGCGCGGGTCGGTCCACTTTTCGCGACCAGCGAGCAGGTCGACGTGGTACTGGTAGCCGTTAACACGGGCATTGATGATGTCGAACGTGCCCATGGCCTCCCAACCGCCCTTGTCGGCGGCGGCGAAGCCAATCAGGCCCTTGGACTTCATACCGTCGAGCATCTTGAGGAAATCGTCCCAGTTGTTGATGCCATCTGGATCGATGCCGAGGTCGGCGAGCATCGACTTACGGAAGTGCAAGCCCCACGGGTACCAGGACTGCGGGACGAAGTACTGCTTCCCGTCGAGGCCGGTCGAGGCGATCTTGTACGACTCGTTGTACTGATCACCGATCTCGTCCCAAACGTCCGTCAAGTCGACGAGCAGACCCTGATCCGCGAAGAATTGCATGCGGTAGCCGGCCATCCACGTGAATGCGTCGTCGGGAGTTCCCTGGAGATACTGCGACAGGTTGTTCTGGAATGCGTTCGACTCGGTGGCGTTGTAGGTAACGGTGTTTCCGGTTTTGGCCTCGTAGGCGGCAACCAGCGCCTTGAACTGCGTGGTCGGTGGTTCGTCGACGGTGCGAACACCGAAGTTGAGCGGACCACTCGCACCATCGCCACCACACGCGGCGAGCAGGGCGCCCGCACCAGCGACACCGGCTGCGCCGATGAGCAATTCGCGTCGGTTCATCGTGAAGCCGAGATCGGTTCCACGAATCTTTGATGAGTCTGCTGACATGTACTTGCCCCCTTATGCGTCGTGCAGGGCACGACTCGTTGAGATGTTGGCAACAGTCTGACGGGTTACCTTCAACGTGTCAAGCGTCTCATGTGCGAATCTGTCCTCTTGCGTGTGGTTCTGGGCGGTGGACATTGGAGCAACATCGCAAATTCTCGGGCTTTTCGGCGCCGTAGCGAAATCCGCACACGCTGTTTGTGCGCTTTTGTGCGAACCGGTGTCGTTGTGTCATGCTGGTGCGATGACCGATCTTGCGCGTCGTACCAGTGATACCACGGGTGCCACCAGCCGTGCACTTGCCGCACAGCGACACGACATCATCACCGCACAATTGCGACTCCACGGTGCCGTACGAGTGGGCGATCTTGCCGCATTGCTCGAAGTGTCGGAGATGACGGTTCGACGTGATCTCGATGTTCTTTCCGAACTGGGAGTACTCGACAAGGTGCATGGAGGCGCCACGCTGCGTGACGATCGGAGCGCGTTTGAGCCTGGTTTCGACGCCAAGTCTCGGCGGAATCTGGAGGAAAAGGTTGCCATCGGACGTGAGGCGGCCACGATCGTTCGGCCCGGGACGTCAATCGGATTGACTGCGGGCACCACCACGTACCACATGGCGATGTCACTGATCGACGTCACCGAACTCACGGTGGTGACCAACTGCATCCACATCGCCGAGTATCTCCATCAGTTCCCGCGTTCCGATCGAACCGTGCTCCTCGTCGGCGGAACCCGTACTCCGAGCGATGCGCTCGTCGGTCCGACCGCGGTACAGACGCTCTCACAACTGCAACTCGACGTCGTGTTCATGGGTGTTCACGGCATGTCGGCCAAGGGATTCACGACACCGAACCTGGCCGAGGCCGAGACCAACCGTTCCTTTGCCAACACCACCAACGACGTCGTCATCCTCGCCGATCATGCGAAGTGGAATCTCAACGGACTCTGCACGATCATGCCGCTCTCCGGTGCGGCAATGGTGATTACCGACTCCGCACTACGCCAGGATGCGCGAGCGGTGCTCGCCGACCAGTGTCGCAGCCTACGAATCGTCGAAACTTCCTCTACCGACACCGATGCAAGCGCGTCTACGGTGGTAGGGGCATCTCGAGTCACTACGTAAGTTCATCCAAAAGGAGATTCACCATGTCAGCAGTTCGTCTTTCGCAAGCAACGCGACACTTCGTCGGTATGAATCG
>JAFMFM010000065.1 GCA_017856115.1 Actinomycetota bacterium
CGCTGGTGGTTCACAACTATCTGGGCACATCGTGGCTCGAAACACTGGCCATGAACATTCCAACCGTTTGCTTCTACGACCCAAACTTGTACCAGCCACGTGCAGCGGCGCAGCCGTTTGTGGATGCACTTGCACGAGTTGGCATCATTCACTATTCGGGTCGCGAGGCTGCAAGGTTCGTGAACTCACTCCGCGGAGATCCCTCGGCTTGGTGGAAGTCCGCGGAAGTGCAGGAAGCCCGGGGAGCCTTCGTTGCTCGATATGCCAACTTCAGCGACGACTGGTTGGATGCGTGGCAGGACGAGTTCGAGTCGCTCCTGGCAGGGTGAACTCACGGCGAAATCACTGTGCAAGCAATAACAATGCGTTCGTCAAACGTTTGGGGCGAGTTGACCGCGTCGATAGTGGTAGCGACACAGCAGTTCATACCTCACCACGTCACCAAACAACGGTTCCTTACGGGTGGTCGCGGTGTCACCCACCATCACCGTTTCGCCTTCGAAGACCACCTTGTCGTTCACCAATCGGGCGTTGTTGGTCGCCCGCGCTCCGCACCAGCAACGTGCCTCCACCTGCATCTCGACTCGCTGATCGGCGATCTCCAGCATTCGCCGGGTGCCATCGAAGAGTAATCCACGAAAATCGGTGATGAGCCCGAACGAATAGACGTCGATACCGAGATCATCGACGATGGTGGCGAGCTCGTCGCACTGGTCTATCGAATAGAACTGCACCTCATCGCACACGAGGTAATCGAGCGGCATGTGTTGTCTCGCCAATGCAACCAGGCTCGGCGTGATGCTGATGTCCACCGCCGGTGACGAGACACCAAGCCGACTGCTTACCTGGGCTCCGTCTCGGTCAAGTTTGGTGATGAGCAGTCCACGCAAACCGCGTGTGGACAGATTGTGGTGGATTTGCAGCGCGAGCGTGCTCTTCCCCGAACCCATGGTGCCAAAGCTGAAGCGAAGCGTTGCCACCGAAAACCTCAGTTGAGCGAGAAGCCACGCAGCGGCAGTGTGGGGCGTTGCAACCAGTTGTCATCCGGATACCGCGCCGCACCATCGATGGCGTGAATCGTGTATGCGTGACGGGGCTTGTCGCTGGTATTGGCTGCCGACAAATGCGGGACCGCGCCATCCAGCAGAACGAGCGTGCCTCGCTTGGCCTCCAAACACTGAAGATTGTCCAGCGGATACGGTTCCGGATCGAGGACGTCCATCACGGTTGCCGTTCGGGATTCGTTCAGCCGCGAGCGCGAGCGAACGGGAAGGCGGTGGCCACCGGGCAGCGCCCACATGCAACCGTTTTCGTTGGTGGCATCGTCGATGGCAAACCAGAAGCCCACGACACTCTGCGGCTCGGTCCACAGGTACGTGTGATCAGTGTGGCAGGTGACTTCGCCGCCGATGTGAGGCTGCTTGAAGATGTACATCGATTGCAAGAGCACGGGATCTCGCATGCCGATGTCCGACGCGACGGCAGCCAGTTCCGGTGTACGGCTGAACGAATCAAACACGGGATCCAAGTCGTGCATCGCATGCCCGAGTTTGTTCAGCGCGAGATGCGGTTCAGCGCGGAGGTTTCCATCCTCGTCGAAGGCATCCTTTTCGAAGAAGCAGCGAATCTGTTCGCCACTGGTGAGGAAATAGTCGTCACTCGTGTGTTGTGGCTTGCCGTCTGCCGTGAACACCGTTGCTTCCTCGGGCGATGGGACATGCAATTCGGCCAGTTTCATCGCACGCTCGCGAAGCTGCAGGCAGTGTTGGTCGGAGACGAAGTTGGGGACGACCAGAAATCCGTCGTCGCGAAACGACTGAAGTTGACCTTCGGTGAGGTACTTGCCCATGGTTCGTGGTCCTTCTCAACCGTTTGGATTGGTGAAGTTTGAGGCTTCGGGAAATGCGTGCGGCAACAGTTCCGTCATCGGCACGGGCTTTCCTTCCAACTCAACGAGGAGCTCGGGCCCGCCATGTTCCCACAACAGTTGTCGACATCGACCACATGGTGTAACGGCCTCGTCGTTGCCCAGTGTGCAGACCGCGACGAGTCGACCACCACCATGTCGAACCAGTTCGCTGATCATTCCGCACTCGGCGCACAGGGTGACGCCGTACGAAGCGTTCTCCACGTTGCATCCCGTGACTATTCGTCCATCGGTGGTGAGGCCCGCCGCGCCTACCCGAAACTTGGAGTAGGGGACGTAGGCATGCTGCATTGCGTCTCGTGCTGCCTGGCGAAGGGCGTCCCAGTTGATGTTGTTCACTGCAGGCAACGATAGTCAGTCGGGCGTCATCTCGTCCGCTCGAGTTCGTGGAGTACGACCTGACTACCTTTACGAACCCAGAGCCCCACGCCAGTTTGTGTGAAGTGTCGAGAAAGTCGTCGTCGGTACCAATCACCGCTTCGTAGATGGGCATTGAGATCCGTGGACGATCGGTCGACGGTATGCCTGGCGTCGAACATGGTGAGGGCATCGAAGTACAAGTACGTACGAGTTGCCTTCGTGAGATTTCTCAGGGCGCGCACCGCCCGGGCTTCGTCCAAGTACTGCAGTACGTCCATGCAAATGACCAGATCGAAGGGCCGATGCGGCGACCATGTGGCGATGTCGCGCTGCTCGTGACCGTACGTTGCACAGGCGTGCTCGCTTACATCGACGGACATGACACGGACATGCGGCCGTACCGTTCGATACCACGTGCTCCAATCACCGGGCCCTGCGCCAACCTCGAGCACCGACCGAATGGGGGAGTTCCACCAGTTGGCAAGTTCATGAACGGCGGTCGCAAGGTGAGCAACCTCGTTGAGCGAGCGAACCGGTTGCTTTCCGTAATACCGATCGAAATATGTCTTGTCGAACTTCTGATTTGTCACGCATCGTGTGTAGCAGCAACCGAAGTAGCCTTCCAACCATCAACAACGATCAAGTCAAAAGGTGCGTGTCATGTCGGTGTTCTCGGTAAAGATCAAAGGCCTCAGTTCTGCAGACGATGTATTCAGCACGCTTGCCAATCGAGTGGTACTGGTGGTGAACGTGGCGTCGAAGTGTGGTCTCACCCCGCAATACTCGGGTCTTGAAGCGCTGCACAAGGAACTTGCTCCCAGGGGATTCAGTGTCGTAGGGGTGCCATGCAACCAGTTCGGCGGGCAGGAACCCGGATCACCCGAGGAGATAACCACCTTTTGTGCCACCAACTACGGGGTGACGTTTCCAATGACGGAAAAAGTGGACGTGAACGGCGATTCCCGTCATCCTCTCTACGACCTCTTGACGGCTACCGCAGACAGCGATGGTCACGCTGGAGACATCCGCTGGAACTTCGAGAAATTTCTCGTCGGCAAAGACGGAGCGGTCCTCGCGCGATTCAGCCCCATGGTTTCCCCGGACGACGCCGTGTTGCGTGCGGAAATCACCAAGGCTCTCGGCTGAGCAAGGTCGCCATGCGTGTTGCTGCAATTCAGATGTCGATGGCGAACGACGTCGCCACGAACGTTGCCACGGCCGAAAGGTTGGTGCGAGTTGCCGCAGCCGACGGAGCACAAGTAGTTCTCATTCCAGAACTCTTCGAGGGTCATTACTTCTGCAAGGATCAACGAGCCGAAGATCTACGACGAGCGTTACCGGTGGAAGGACATCCGACGGTGTCACACTTTGCCGCGGTTGCGCAGGAACTCGGGATCGTTCTACCCGTCAGCATTTACGAACGGGCCAACAACGCGTTGTTCAATTCGGTGGTGATGGTCGATGCCGACGGCACCACGATGGGAACGTACCGCAAGAGCCATATCCCGGACGGCCCCGGTTACTCGGAGAAGTTCTACTTCTCCCCGGGTGACTCCGGATTTCGAGTCTGGAAGACACGGTTTGGCGTCGTCGGGGTCGGGATCTGCTGGGACCAGTGGTTTCCCGAGGCGGCACGCAGCATGGCGATGCTGGGGGCCGATGTACTCATGTATCCGACCGCGATCGGTAGCGAACCGCAGAATCCAGCGTGGGATTCAAGTGGACATTGGCAACGTGTGATGCAAGGCCATGCAGCGGCGAACATCGTGCCGGTAGTGGCCGCAAACCGCACGGGACGCGAGGTGGGGCACCCCACGGAGGTGACCTTCTACGGATCGAGTTTCATTACCGATGCGACGGGTGCCAAGGTTGCCGAGGCCGGGCGGGACGACGAGAGAGTCCTCGTAACGGACATTGATACGGAGGCGAATCGCGCACTGCGCATTGGTTGGGGACTCTTTCGCGATCGGCGTCCCGATTTGTACGGTGCCATCACCAGCCTCGATGGCATGC
>JAFMFM010000066.1 GCA_017856115.1 Actinomycetota bacterium
TTCCAGTCCATATGTCGCATGATTCGATCCAAGGCGAGTCCGCCGACTCAAACATCATTTGCTGCTATCTTCCGATTACACGATGACCAAACGCGCCAAGAAGACCACGCTGCCACGGCCGCACGGGCTGCACTTGGCGACGCGGTTGTCGACGGCTGGAATATCGAGGTCAAGAAGGCATCGTCGAACACTCTGAATCAGGTGCGGGCGGTGAAGTTCATTCCACTCGCCGTAAAAGACACCAGGTCAAATCAGTGGTACGTGGTGCCAGCTCCTGACATTGTGCGGCTTGTCGCCGAGAAGAAGCGTGGACAGCACACTGAAAATCCCTTCGAAAGCTCGACTCTCAGCCTCGCCTCGCTTGGCGCATTCCGTGTCAAGAAGTCGGAGCTCTTGTCCGAGACCCGACAGGCGATTGCCAAGGGAAAACGACACGCGAGGCTTCGAGCAGAGATGGCGAGAATTCTCAATGAGTCGCGGGCATTGGCAGATGAGTCACGCAAGCGTGTAAGCAAACTGCTCAAGTAACCGAGCTACCCCACATCTCCAAACTTCGGTTCGCGCTTCTCGAAGTTGGCAGTAATCGCTTCCACCTGGTTGGGTGAGCCGATCAGTGTGAAGATGATCTCGCGTTCGAGCGCGAAGTGTTCCTTCGCGCGGTCGTTGGAGAGGTGATTGATGAGTTTCTTCGCACCGCGCACGGCGTGCGGGCTGCGGCCGGCGATTTCGCGGGCCATGTGCAGGGCGACTTCGACCGGGTCGTCGGCCAAGCGGGTCACGAGGCCGAGGGTGGCCCCTTCGGTGGCGTGCAAGATGCGCCCGGTGAAGACGAGGTCTTTCATCACGTCGTCGCGCACGAGGCGGCTGAGCATGAGCGTGCCCGTCATGTCGGGGATGAGGCCCCAGTGCACCTCGCGCATCGACAACTGCGTGTCGGGGTGCGCGACGCGAATGTCGGCGCCGAGCGCCAGTTGCATGCCACCGCCGAGGGCGTGACCGCGCAAGGCGGCAATCACCGGCACCGGCACTTCTTGCCACACCCAGCAGATCTGCTGGGCAAGGTGCGTGATGCGGTCGCCTTCCATCGAGCCGATGGCTGAGCCCGAACCATCCCCCGATTTTCCACTGCCCATGGCGGCGAAACTGCCGAAGTCGAGGCCCGCGCAGAACGACTGCCCGTCACCCGACAGCACCACCGCGCGCACCGAACCGTCGTTCTTCAGGCGTTCACCTGCGGCGGCGATGGCCTGGAACATCGCGTCATCCAACGCATTGCGCTTGTCGGCGCGCATGAGGCGCACGTGGGCGATGCCGTCGTTGTGCTCGACGCTTACTCGTGCTGCGATGTCTGCTGCTGATGCCATGCGGGTCGCCTCCGGATGCCAGACTAGGTGCCATGAAACTCAACCTCTCTGCCGACGAAGTGCTGAAGACCACCCGCAGCGTGCGCAAGCGCCTGGATTTCGACAAGCCCGTCGAGCGATCGGTGGTGGAAGAGTGCCTCGAGATCGCCCTGCAAGCCCCCACCGGCAGCAACAGCCAGGGCTGGCACTTCATCATCGTGGAAGACGCCGCCAAGAAAAAGGCCCTCTCCGACATCTATATGGAGAACTTCAAGCTGTATGCGGGCATGCCGCGGCCCGAGCGCGAAGCAAGCGACCCGCGCGCCCAGCGCATGGACAAAGTGGTCGACTCGGCCACGTATCTGGCGAAGAACTTCCACCGCTCGCCGCTGTTGATGATTCCCGCGATCGAAGGTCGTTTGGACAACCTGCCGTCGTTTGCCACGGCGTCGATCTGGGGTTCGCTGTTGCCGGCGGTGTGGAGCTTTATGTTGGCGTTGCGCGAGCGTGGCATGGGCAGCGCGTGGACCACCATCCACCTCATGAACGACGGCGAGAAGAAGGCGGCCGAGTTGCTCGGCATTCCGTACGACAAGGTGTCGCAGGGCGGGCTCTTCCCCATCGCCTACACGTTGGGCACCGACTTTAAGCCGGCGAGCCGTCTGCCGCTCGATCGCGTGATGCACTGGGATAAGTGGTAACCGTGGCGGTTGGTGCGAGTACTCCCCTTTCGTTGGTGAACGACGTGTATTCGAAGTTGCCCGGCAACGTGGCCGTGGCGCGCGAACGACTCGGGCGGCCATTGACGCTGACCGAGAAGATTCTCTTCAACCACCTGGCCGACCCGCGCGGCCAAGCAGTGGAGCGCGGCCGCAGCTACGCCGACTTCCACCCCGACCGCGTGGCGATGCAAGACGCCACCGCGCAGATGGCGCTGCTGCAGTTCATGACCGCCGGCCTGCCCACCACCGCCGTGCCATCCACCGTGCACTGCGACCACCTGATTTTGGCGAAGGTCGGCGCGCGCGTCGACTTGGGCGTGGCCATCGACACCAACAAAGAGGTGTACGACTTCTTGCGCAGCGTGAGCGCCAAATACGGCATCGGGTTCTGGGGGCCGGGCAGCGGCATCATCCACCAGGTGGTGCTCGAGCACTACGCCTTCCCGGGCGGCATGATGATCGGCACCGACAGCCACACCCCCAACGCGGGCGGCCTTGGCATGGTGGCCATCGGCGTGGGTGGGGCCGACGCGGTCGACGTGATGACCGGGTTCCCCTTCAACGTGCGCTGGCCGAAGGTGATTGGTGTGCGCTTGACCGGATCGCTGTCGGGGTGGTCGAGCCCGAAGGATGTGATTTTGGAAGTGGCTCGTGTGCTGACCGTGGAAGGCGGCACCGGTGCGATCGTGGAATATTTCGGCCCGGGTGCCGACACGATTTCGGCGACCGGCAAGGCCACCATCTGCAACATGGGGGCCGAGATTGGCGCCACGTGCAGCGTGTTTGGGTATGACGAGATGATGGCGGAGTATTTGCGCGCCACTGGTCGTGCGGATATTGCGGCGGCGGCTGATGCGGTGCGCGCTGACTTGCGGCCCGACGAGGGTGCCACGTATGACCGCCTGGTGGAGATTGATTTGTCTTCTCTTGCGCCGATGATCAACGGCCCGCACTCACCCGACCGCGCGCACCGCGTGGGGGCCGAGGTGGGGGCTGCGGCTACGTCGAATGAGTGGCCGGTGGAGATTTCGGCGGCGCTCATTGGTTCGTGCACGAATAGTTCGTACGAAGACTTGACGCGAGTGGCGTCAATTGCGCGCCAGGCTGCTGCGGCTGGGTTGCGCGCGAAGACCGAGTTGTTGATTACCCCGGGGTCGGAGCAGATTCGCGCCACCATCGAACGCGACGGCATCTTGGCCGACTTGGAGGCCATCGGTGCGACGGTGCTCGCCAACGCGTGCGGCCCGTGCATCGGCCAGTGGGAGCGCCCCGCGTCGGTGACCGGCAAGGCGAACACGATCGTCAACTCGTTCAACCGCAACTTCCCCAAGCGCAACGACGGGTCGGCGAACACGTTGTCGTTCGTGACCAGCCCCGACACGGTGCTCGCGCTCGCGTTGGCCGGGCGGTTGGACTTCAACCCAATTACGGATTCTCTGACCGCGCCCGATGGGTCTGTCGTGAAGTTGGATGCGCCGGTTGGCGAAGTGTTGCCCGCGAAGGGCTACGACGCTGGCGAGAACACGTTTACTGCGCCGCCGGCTGATGGTTCTGGGGTGGTTGTTGAAGTGTCGCCGACGAGCGATCGACTGCAATTGCTCGAGCCCTTCCCCGCGTGGGATGGCAAGGATTACGTTCACCTGCCCGTCTTGATGAAGGCGCAAGGCAAGTGCACCACCGACCATATTTCCGCCGCTGGCAAGTGGCTGAAATATCGCGGACACCTGGAGAACATCAGCGGCAACCTGTTCGAAGGTGCGGTGAACGCGTTCGGCGGGGCCGTTGGCGAAGGGCTGGATGTGACCGATGGTCAGCGCCGCAAGTATCCGGAGATTGCCAAGCGATACAGCGAGGCCGGCATTCGCTGGTGCGCGATCGGCGACCAGAACTACGGCGAGGGTTCATCGCGCGAGCATGCGGCGATGGAGCCGCGGTTCCGCGGTGGCGTGGTGATTTTCGCGCGGTCGTTTGCCCGCATTCACGAAACGAACCTGAAGAAGCAGGGGTTGGTGCCGCTGACGTTTGCTTCGGCCGAGGTGTACGACGCCGTTGGCGAGGGCGACACGATCAGCGTGCTCGGCTTGCCGCCCGTGCCGGATAAGCCGGTGCGGTGTGTGATTCACAAGGCTGACGGTTCGTCGGTTGAGTTCGAGGCGCTGCACACGTTCAGCCCCGAACAAGTCGAGTGGTTCAAAGCCGGCAGCGCGCTGAACATCGTGCG
>JAFMFM010000067.1 GCA_017856115.1 Actinomycetota bacterium
GCAAGGCCGATCGCCAACAAAGCGCTGTATTGCTGATCGTTCATGACTGCAATGAAGAAGAACGATCCCGAGGCCACGGCGGCAGTACCGGCTGCCAGCCCGTCGATGTTATCGAGCAAATTGAAGGCATTCGCCATTCCCAATATCCACACCACAGAAACGACCGAGTCGACGAGATTGGGTAGCGGAGATTCCAAGGTGATCCCATAACTCACCACACCGATTGCAAGTCCGAGTCCCACGATGAACCGAAACCACGGACTGAGACCGCGTAAGTCGTCCACCAGTCCCATGAGCGAGAACAACAGAGCCACTCCCAGCACCACCGCAAGCTCACGAACTAGCCCATCGCCCTGTGCAACCAAGTTGCCGAAGGAAATGCTCACTTGACCTTCGCTGATCTGCGCGCTCCGTCGCACGAGCACGCCTACAACCATTGCAACGGAGAACGCAACCACCATTGCCACACCCCCGAGATACGGGACCGGCGTCGAGTGCGACTTGTGACCACCGGGGTTGTCGTGAATCTCCCGCCTGTGTGCATACTCACGAATGGAGGGGACCAACAGCAACGCAAAGGTAACGGCACCAATGAAAGTTGCGAGATACAGCCAAGCTGGATTCACAACGACCACACTATTGCGTCAACTTGGATCAAAGAGTCAATGGCACCGCGCCGTCATGGCACAACTAGCGTGAGGAGTCGACATGCGCGTATTGGTGACTGGAGGTGCCGGCTACATCGGCTCGCATCTCGTTGACCGATTATTGGAGCTACACCACGACGTGGTCGTGCTGGACGACTTGTCCACCGGAAACTTGGCCAATTTGCACCGTGCACTGCCCAACATTCGCTTCGTTAAGGACACCATTCTGAACCCTGACGTCGTTGATGAATTGGTCGCAGGGACCGATGTCGTGTTTCACCTTGCAGCAGCGGTTGGTGTTGGACACATCGTCGAAAAACCGTTGTCATCCCTCATCACCAATACCAAAGGGGCCGAGAACGTCATCGAGGCGTGTGTGAGACACGAAGCGCGATTGCTTCTGGCATCAACGAGTGAGATCTACGGAAAATCCGCCAAGATGCCGATGTCCGAGGACGACGACCGAGTCTTGGGATCCACAACAATCGCACGATGGGGATATTCCACCGCAAAGGCCATTGACGAACACTTGGCTCTTGCCTACGCGGAACAAGGATTACGGATGTCGATTGTTCGCTACTTCAATTCGTATGGTCCGCGTCTCGACCCGCGTGGTTATGGATCGGTCGTGGCAAACCTGATGCGGCAGGCACTCGATGGTGAACCGCTCACCGTTCATGGGGACGGAACACAAACTCGTTGCTTCACGTTCGTGAACGACACCGTTGAAGGCACGCTTCGTGCTGCATTCGATCCGCGAGGTGAGGGCTTGGTGTTCAACATTGGAAACGACACTGAAACCAGCATCAACGACCTTGCTCGGATGATCGTTGCGATGACGAACTCGACGTCGAATATCCAACACGTTTCCTACGAAGCCAGATACGGCAAGGGTTTTGAGGACACCAAGCGTCGAATCCCCGATGTTCGTCGGGCGACCGACATCCTTGGATTCACTGCAGCGACGCCGCTCCAAGCCGGTCTCACCCACACCTTGCAATGGTGGCGGACAACACACCAATGATCCACATAGTCCACGTTCTCACGCGGACGAATATCGGTGGACCATCAGTCATGTTGGTTGACCTCGTCAACGGGCTCGATGCCTCACGATTCCGCCACACCATCATTCGAGGCGTTCCCGTTAGTTCCGAGGGTGACTACCTCGAACATCACCCGGTCAATTGTGACGTCATCACACTTCCTGAACTTCGTCGCTCACTTGGAATACTTACGGAGTTTCGGACGTTGATTCGCCTCATCGGATTGCTTCGGCGACTGCAGCCCGACATCGTGCACACCCACATGGCGAAAGCCGGCGTCGTTGGCAGACTCGCCGCACTGCTCGCCCGACGACGGATACGGGTGCATACGTTTCACGGCCACCTGTTGCACGGATATTTTTCGCCAATTGTGGGCTCCGTATTCGTAACGATCGAACGAGTCTTTCGCAACATCACCTCCTACGCATTGGTGGTGGGCAGTGCAACTCGGCAAGACCTTATCGCTGCTCGAATCGTGACAGAGTCAGATTCAGCGGTGGTCTTGCCCGGGATGAAGCAAATTATCCGCAAAGATCCTCAAACAACCAGATCAGCACTCGGGCTTCCCAAGGATCGCGTCTGCGTCGGTTTCGTTGGACGCTTCACCGAGATAAAGCGACCCGATCGTTTTCTCGCGCTGGCGGCACTGCTTCCTGATGCACATTTCGTGATGTTTGGCAACGGCCCGCTGCACGACGAGATTATTCGACGGGCAACACCACTCACGAATGTAAGCATCTTTGACTTCACGACGGATCTTGCAGAAGTGTTCGCCGCCACTGACATCGTGGTGCTCACCAGCGACAACGAGGGGGTGCCGCTCTCCCTCATGGAAGCCGCGGCAGCGGGTCTCCCGGTGGTGTCGCTACGGGTTGGTGGTGTTGCAGAGATCGTTGCCCACGAAGTGAGCGGACTACTAGCCAACAATGATTGCCAGCTTCATGATGCCGTCCTACGACTAGTACAGGATGAATCCCTTCGAGCCTCACTCGGTAACGAAGCACAACGCTTGATTCACGAACGTTGCGCCTTATCGGATTACCTCTCGATTCACGAGCGGCTGTATACGCAACTTCTGGCGCGTTAGAGCCGCTGGCGGTGCGCTCCGGGAGCGCCACCAGCATTCACAGCGTCAAACACTGCGATACCACGCGACTCCAAGGAAGCAAGTGGCCAATCGCCACCCACGAGGACCGCCACGAGATCGGCGTTTGCCTTCGCTACTTCGTCGATGCTCAGTGACTGCAAGATGTCGCCGCCAATCCGAACGTGTGGAACGTGTGGATCACAGTAGGTCACTTTTACTCCACGATCACGTAGCAACTCCATCACGTGGATTGCCCGCGAGTTGCGAACGTCACTCACGCCCCGCTTGAAGGCTGCCCCAAGGCACAGGATGCTGGCCCCGCGCAAGGAGATGGATCGTTCATTCAATATGTCCTGCATGCGAGCGATTGCGTATGCAGCCATTTGATCGTTGATGTCGGCCGCCAACTCGATGAAGCGCGTTTGGAAGTCGTATTCGCGTGCCTTCCACGCCAAGTAGAACGGGTCGACCGGAATGCAGTGGCCACCGGGTCCGATTCCGGGGTAGAACGCCTGAAAGCCGAATGGTTTGGTGGCGGCCGCGTCGATCACGCTCCAGACGTCGATTCCCATTTCGTTGCACAACTGGGCCAATTCGTTCACCAACGCGATGTTCACGGCACGATACGTGTTCTCGAGGAGCTTTGCCATCTCTGCAACATCGGGCGACTCCACCGTGCGTACGAGCGTTGGATCGTCCATCAGTGAGAGCAGCAATGTCTTTGCGAGCTCCGTGCAGGTGGGGGTGAGTCCGCCAACCACCTTCGGCGTGTTTCGAACGTTCCAGCGAGTATTGCCCGGATCAACACGCTCGGGCGAAAACGCCAGGTGAAAATCCGCACCCGCTCGCAGTCCGGTTTCTTCGAGGATTGGTCGAACGAATTCGGTGGTGGTTCCTGGATACGTGGTGGATTGCAGCACCACGAGCATTCCCTTGCGCAATACTTTCGCCACCGACCGAGTAGCCGACTCGACGAACGACAAGTCGGGAGTCTTCGCCTTGTCGAAGGGTGTCGGCACGCAGATGAAAACCACATCGCACCTCGACAAATCGTGGACGATTGCAGTAGCTCGGAACGAGTTCTTTGCAACCAACGGCCCAACACGTGAAGGTGTCACGTCGTCGATGTGACTCGAACCCGAGTTCAACGTTGCAACGACGGCATCAGAAACATCGAAGCCCACCACTTGATAGCCCACCTCGGCAAACGAGATGGCGAGTGGCAAGCCAACGTAACCGAGTCCCAGCACACCGACGGTGGCGTCCCGCGACGACAGTCGCTGCGAGAGGGACGGCACGTTTGCTGCTGCAGTCACGACACGTCCTTCATTGCGTGGGCGAGGGGGGACTTGAACCCCCACGTCCTTAACGAACACTGGCACCTGAAGCCAGCGCGTCTGCCATTTCGCCACTCGCCCGAGTGAA